>PNLC01000165.1 GCA_013822885.1 Bradyrhizobium sp. | reverse complement strand
GGCGCGGTTGTCTGCGTCCTCGTAGCGCTTAAGCTTGGGCATCACTGCCTCCATAATTGCTTGCCTCAACCGCAGCCTACGTTAAAATCGCACAAACGTTCAATAGGCGAACATATCTCACGGAGACCGCCGCCATGATGAGCCAGGAAGCGAACGACCTGATCACCCGCACTGGACGCAAAGACCCCTGCGGAAAGCTGATGCGGATGTACTGGCAGCCGGCGGCGCTGGTGGACGAATTGCAGGGGCCGCGGCCGATGCGGCCGGTCAGACTGCTCGGCGAAAACCTGGTGCTGTTCCGCGACGAGGAAGGCCGCTACGGCCTGATCGACCGCCACTGCGCGCATCGCGGCGCCGACCTCGCCTTCGGCCGCCTGGAGAACGGCGGGCTGCGCTGCGCCTTCCATGGCTGGCTGTTCGATATCTCCGGCCAATGCCTTGAGACCCCCGCCGAGCCGAAGGACTCCAAGCTGTGCCAGGGCATCAGGCAGCGCGCCTATCCCGTCGTCGAGAAGAGCGGCATCCTCTGGGCTTATCTGGGCGAAGGCGAGCCGCCGGCGTTTCCGGAGATCGACTGCTTCGTTGCGCCCGACAGCCATACCTTTGCATTCAAGGGCCACATGAACTGCAACTGGCTGCAGGCGCTGGAAGTCGGCATCGATCCGGCGCACGCCTCGTTCCTGCATCGCTTCTTCGAGGACGAGGACACATCCACGGCCTACGGCAAGCAGTTCCGCGGCGCGTCCGCCGGCAGCGACATGCCGATGACGAAGATTCTGCGCGAGTACGACAACCCGATCATCAATGTCGAGCACACCGAATACGGCCTGCGCCTGATCGCGTTGCGCGAACTGGATGCGGAGCGGACGCATGTGCGCGTCACCAACCAGCTCTTCCCGCACGGCTTCGTCATCCCAATGAGCACGGAGATGACGATCACGCAGTGGCACGTGCCGGTCGATGACGAGAACTGCTACTGGTACGCGATCTTCACCAGCTACACGACGCCCGTCGACAACAAAAAGATGCGCGACCAGCGGCTCGAACTGTACGAACTGCCGGATTACAAATCGCGCAAGAACAAGAGCAACGACTACGGCTTCGATCCGCACGAACAGGCGACCGAGACCTATACCGGCATGGGCACCGACATCAACGTCCACGACCAGTGGGCGGTTGAATCGATGGGCGCGATCCAGGACCGCACCAACGAGCATCTCGGCACCTCCGACAAGGCGATCGTGCAGTATCGCCGCCTGCTGCGGCAGGAGATCGAGAAGGTTTCTGGCGGCGAGAAGCCGATGCTGTTTCTGGACGCGGCACATGCGCGCTCGATCCAGGGGCCGGCGACGATGGACGGCATCGGGCCGACGTTAGGCTGGGAAATCTACTGGATGGAAGTCGACGTCAAGCGCCGCCGCGGCGCGCCGTGGGCGGCGCCGGTGCCGAGCGAGATCGCCGGCAAGATCCGGCATCTGTCGGCGGCTGAATGATGCTGTTTCCTCGTCATTGCCTGCGACAAACGAGAAGCGTTTTTGCAAGAGAGCGCAGCGAAGCAATCCATGCTTACGCTTGCGGTACTATGGCTTGCTTCGCTGCGCTCGCAATGACGGCTGATATAGCGGTATTTCAATTGTTCAATTCAGACTCGCGGGAGTGACGCGTTGAGTTTCGTCGAACGTCACGCTCTCTGGTCGAAAGAACAGCAGGAAGCCGCCGCCCGCCTGCGGCGAATCGTCGAAGAAAAAAATCTCGAGGTCATCCGGCTTTCATTCCCGGACCAGCACGGCATCCTGCGCGGCAAGACGCTGATCGCGAGCGAAGCGCTTGCCTCGCTCGAAAGCGGCTGCTCCATCACGACGACGATGCTGGCCAAGGACACCTCGCACAAGACGGTGTTTCCGGTGTTCACTGCCGGCGGCGGTTTTGGCATGAAGGAGATGGAAGGCGCCGCCGACGTGCTGATGGTCGCCGACCCGACGACGTTTCGCGTGCTGCCGTGGGCGCCGACCACAGGCTGGCTGCTCTGCGATCTCTATTTCAATGATGGCCGCCCTGTGCCGTTCGCGACCCGGCATCTCTATCGCAAGGTGATCGATCAACTCGGCGAACGCGGCTACGATTTCGTCGCGGGGCTGGAGGTCGAATTCCACCTGTTCAAGCTCGACGACGCCCACATGACGCCGGAGGATGCCGGCCAGCCTGGAAGGCCGCCCTCGGTCAGCCTGCTCTCGCACGGCTATCAGTACCTGACCGAGCAGCGCTTCGACCAGATGGAGCCGGCGCTGGAAATCATCCGCCGCGACGTGCTGGCGCTCGGCCTGCCGCTGCGGTCGGTCGAGGTCGAGTTCGGCCCGAGCCAGTGCGAATTCACCTTTGCACCGGCCGCGGGGCTCACGCCCGCCGACAACATGGTGCTGTTCCGTTCGGCCGTGAAGCAGATCGCCCGCCGCCACGGCTTTCACGCCACCTTCATGTGTCGGCCGAAATTGCCTAACGTGTTTGCCTCCGGCTGGCACCTGCATCAATCGCTGGTGTCGCGCGCCGATGGCGCGAACGCGTTCATGGCCAGCGACAAAAGCGAGGCGCTGAGCCCGTTCGGTCGGGCCTATCTCGCGGGACTTCTGGAGCACGCGCGCGCGTCGACCGTGTTCACGACGCCGACCATCAACGGCTACAAGCGCTACCGCTCCTACTCGCTGGCACCCGATCGCGCGATCTGGGGCCGCGACAACCGCGGCGTCATGATCCGCGTGCTTGGTGGAGCGGGTGACGCAGCGACGCGACTGGAGAACCGGATCGGCGAGCCGGCGGCGAACCCGTATCTCTACATGGCCTCGCAAATTCTTTCCGGACTCGATGGCGTCGACCGCAAGCTCGATCCAGGGCCGTCGGCGGATACGCCGTATGAGACCAAGGCGGCGTTGCTGCCGAAGAGTTTGCGCGAGGCGGTGTTCGCGCTGAACGACGACCCGTTCTTCCGGCAGGCGCTGGGCGCGGAGTTCGTGGATTATTACGTCCACATCAAGAACGCGGAGATTGAGCGGTTTCAGGCTGAGGTGTCGGACTGGGAGCACCGCGAGTATTTCGAGATGTTTTGAGATCCACGATGGCGCCTGGGACGCGGCGCTAGAGACTGGCGAGGTTGGCAGAAACGGCTTTCTCGTTCCATTCCAGGCCGACGCCAGGCACATCGGGGATCTGCAACATCCCATCCTTTACCTCGTAGGGCCTTTCAAGGATCGGATCGGCCCAATCCTGCCACTCCAGCCAATGCGCCGTCTCTGTGGCGCGCATGACGTGAGCCGCGACCTCAGGGTACAAATGCGTGGATATCGGCACACCTGCGGCTCCGGCAATAGCTGCCGCTCGCATCCAGCCTGTCACGCCGCCGATTCTCATGAAATCGGGCATCACCAGATCGCAAGCCTTTTTCTGGATCGCCTTATGCATCTCTCTCGGACCATAAATGTTCTCACCGATCTGAACCGGTGTCTTTAGTTCGGCCGCCAGTTGGGCGTGTCCATCGAGATTGTCATAGACGATGGGTTCTTCGATCCAGTCGAGGCCATGGCTGTCGATCATGTGACATCGATAGATCGCTTCGGCGAGATTTAGCCCCTGATTGAAATCAACCATCAAATGCATCGCATCGCCGACCGTCTTGCGAACCTCGTCCAGCGTAGCCAAATCGTCGCGCGGATCGTTTCGGCCAAGCCGCAGCTTGAGAGCGGAGAACCCTCCCTCGTCCCGTAACTCCACGGCCTCGGCCGCGACCGCGGCCGGCTCTTTCAGCCACAATCCATTGCTGTTGTACGATTTCACAGCCCCGACCGTCCCGCCCAACAATACGCACAGCGGCTTGTTCGCAGCTTTCGCCAAAGCGTCCCAAGCCGCCATATCCAGACCCGAAGCTGCAATCATCGACAACCCCTCGTAGCCGACGAAATGGAGGGATTTGCGTGCAGCATCGAAGAGTTCGACCGGGGCTACGCTCCGGCCTTTGAGCAGGTCGCTCAAATCGTGGAGCGCCGGTACGAGATAGCGCATCGACTTCACGATATACGGCTCAAGGTAACTCCGCCCGACGATCCCCTCCTCGGTCACGAGATCGATGAGAATGAGCGGCCACTCCGATATCGTAGCGATACGGGCCACCACGGGACGCTTGAGCTTGAGCACGACGGGCCGGGCTTTGATTTCTCTGAGCGTAAGGGATCCGGGCATGGTCTGTTGCTTTTGAAACTCGCCAAACGGACGACGGAATTTATCGATGGAAGCCTGCGCAAGGTAATCAAACGTCGTTGGAGCTATTTCAGTTGGTTTCGTCGTGGATGTAAATTCACTAGGTAGTATAATCATCTTCAATTGTCGTACTTGCCGCGGGAGCGATCTTTCATGGCACGATCAGCGGAGCCAACGAGGCAACGGATCCTTTCCGGCGCATATTTGCTGTTTCGCCAGCGCGGGTACAGCCGCGTGAGCATGGATGAAATTGCATCGGCGACTGGGGTCACGAAACGTACCCTGTACAATCATTTTCAAAGCAAGGACCAGCTGCTCACAGCCGTACTCGAAGCTCAGAACGAGTTAGCCTTAGCTTCCTTCCGGACGTTTGGTGATCAGTTGAAAGGCTCACCTGTCGCGATTGTCGACGGCTTGTTTCGTGACCTCGCAGTCTGGTCGGATAAGCCGCGATGGGCCGGATCGGGATTTACAAGACTGGTGATCGAGCTGGCCGACCTGCCGGGTCATCCAGCCCGCGCGATTGCGCGGCGGCATAAGGCGCTGCTTGAATCTCATCTGGGCGAGTTATTGAAGCGAGCCGGCGTCAAAGAGGCCCACCACCGGGCACGGGAGATCTGGCTGCTCTCCGAGGGAGCGATCTCCCTGATGCTGGTTCATGGTGACCGAACTTATGCAGCGGTCGCGGCTGAGGCAGCTAAACGACTCCTGCGCGTCCGGAACTCCGTACCGAAACACGCGCGGCGTGCCGTGCGTGTTTGATGAAACAAGAGGCCCCACCGCGCACCGCGAGCCCTAAATCCCCAGATACCGGTGCTGCAGATCCGGCTCGGCGACGAGCTGCTCGCTCGTGCCCGTCCACACCGTCCGCCCGCGCTCGATGATGTAGTGGCGATCGGCGATGCGGGAGAGGTTGGCGACGTTCTTGTCGATCACGAGCACCGACTGCCCGCGGCCCTTCAGCATCGACAGGCAGTTCCAGATTTCCTCACGGATCAAGGGCGCGAGGCCTTCGGTGGCTTCGTCGAGGATCAGGAGTTTGGGGTTGGTCATCAGCGCGCGGCCGATCGCCAGCATCTGCTGCTCGCCGCCGGACAGCGTGACGCCCATGTTGTTGCCGCGCTCGGCCAGCCGCGGAAACAGCGCGTGGATCTTCTCGATGGTCCAGGGGTCGGAATTGCCGGCGCGGTTACCGGAGGCCGCGACGAGATTCTCGTACACCGTCAGATTCGGAAAGATCTGGCGGCCTTCCGGCACGAGACCAATACCGAGCTTTGCGATCCTGTAGGACGGCAGGCTGCGCACCTTCTCACCGGCGAAGCGGATGGTGCCGGCTCTAGCCGGCGTCATGCCCATGATGGAACGGATGGTGGTGGTCTTGCCCATGCCGTTGCGGCCCATCAGGGCGACCATTTCGCCGGACCGCACCGAGAGCGACAGGCCGAACAGCACCTGGCTGAGGCCGTAGCAGGTTTCAATGCCGTCGACTTCGAGCAGCGGTGCGGTATCAACCATGGCTGGTCACCGCGTGCTGGTCGCCGAGATAGGCGCGCTTGACTTCCTCGTTGTTGCGGATCGCGTCAGGATCGCCTGAGGCGATGACCCGGCCATAGACCAGCACGGTGATGCGGTCTGCGAGCGCGAACACCGCCTCCATGTCGTGCTCGACCAGCACGATGGTGACTTCCTTCCGCAGCTCCTTCAGCAGCGCCACCATGCGCGCGGATTCGGTAACGCCGAGGCCGGCCATCGGCTCGTCGAGCAGCAGCAATTTCGGTTTGGTTGCTAGCGCCACCGCGAGTTCGAGCTCGCGCTGTTCGCCGTGGCTGAGTTCGGACACCCGCACGTCGGCGCGTTTCGCGAGCCCTACCCGCGTCAACGCTGCCTGGGCCGCGTCGCGGAGCGGCTTTTCCTTGCGCGCGCTGCCCCAGAAGCGGAAGGAGTGGCCGTCATGCGCTTGAGCCGCGAGCGCGACATTGTCGGCGGCGGTGAAGTCCGGCAGCAGGCAGGTGATCTGGAACGAGCGCGCCAGCCCGAGCCGGCTGCGCTGGTAGGACGGCAGCCGGGTGACGTCGCGGCCGGCGAACTGAACCGTCCCGGAGTTCGGCATCAACTGCCCGGTCAACTGACTGATCAGCGTGGTCTTGCCGGCGCCGTTGGGGCCGATGATGGCGTGCAGTTCGCCCGGCGCGACATCGAGCGACAGATTGTCTGTCGCCTTGATGCCGCCGAAGCTGCGGACCAGGTTTTCGACGCGAAGCAAGGGATCCGCCAAAGAACTAGCCACGGCCAAACCTCCCCAGCAAACCCATGATGCCGCCGCGCGCGAACAGCACGATCAACAGCAGCAGCGGGCCCATGATGAGCGCCCAGTATTCGGTAAACTGCGATAGCAGCTCTTCCAGCAGCAGAAACACGATGGTGCCGAGCACCGGCCCGAACAACGAGCCCATGCCGCCGAACACCACCATCACCATGAGTTCGCCGGAGCGGGTCCAGTACATCGTGGCCGGGCTGATGAAATCGGTATTGTTCGCCAGCAGCGCGCCGGCGAGGCCGCAGATGGTACCCGAGATGACGAAACAGACGAGACGATATCGGTTGGCATGATAGCCGATCGCCTGCATGCGCTGCTCGTTGGAACGAACGCCCTGCACCACCATGCCGAACCGCGAATTGATGATGCGCCAGATCAGGTAGATGCCGCCGAACAGGCAGCCAAGGCAGAGGTAATAGAACTGCACGCGGTTCGACAGGTCGATCAGGCCGCCGAAGGTGCTGCGCTTGTAGATCGTGAGGCCATCGTCGCCGCCGTAACGCGACATGCCCGAGGCGATGTAATAGGCCATCTGGGCAAAGGCGAGCGTGATCATGATGAAATAGACGCCGCGGGTGCGGAGCGACAGCGCGCCGATCACCAGCGCATACAGCGCCGACGCCGCCAGCGCTATCGGCCACTGGATGAAGCCTGAGCCGATGCCTTCAAAGGCGAGGATGCCGACCGCATAGCCGCCGATGCCGAGATAGGCGGCATGGCCGAAACTCATCATGCCGCCATAGCCCATGATGAGATTGAGGCTGGCGGCGGCGAGCGCAAAGATGACGAACCGGGTGAACAGCGTCAGGATGAAGGCATTTCCTGACAGCGTCGAATAGACCGGCAGCAGCAGCAGGCCAAGCACTGTGAGCGCCACGACGACGTTGCGGACGTTGATCTGGAATTTCATCGCTTGGCGGCCGGAAACAGCCCCTCCGGACGCAGCACCAGCACGATCGCCATCAGCAGATAGATCAGCATCGACGACAATGCGGGCGCCGCGGTCGAGGCGGCAGAAGAACTCAATACCGTGCGCAAGAGATCAGGCAGGAAGGCGCGGCCGAGCGTGTCGATCATGCCGACGAAGATCGCGGCCAGGAACGCGCCGCGGATCGAACCGATGCCGCCGATGACAATGATGACGAAGGCCAGAATGAGAATGTTCTCACCCATGCCGATCTGCACCGTGAGGATCGGCGCCTGCATCAGCCCGGCCAGGCCGGCCAGCGCCGCCCCCAAACCGAACACCAGCGTGAACAGCAGCTTGATGTTGATGCCGAGCGCGCCGATCATTTCGCGGTTCGAGGCGCCGGCGCGGATCAGCATGCCGACGCGGGTCCGCATCACGACGATGTACAACAGCGCTGCGACCGCAAGCGCAACCACGATGATCGACAATCTGTAGGCCGGATAGAACACACCGGGGAGGATCTGCACCGGCACCGTAAGCCAGGCCGGCAGCGGCAGCGCGAGGCCGGCCGGGCCCCAGATCAGACGCACCGCGTCGTTGAAAAACAGGATCAGGCCGAAGGTGGCCAGCACCTGGTCGAGATGGTCGCGGCCGTAGAGATGTCTCAACGCGACGAATTCGAGCACGATGCCCAATAGCAGCGTCGCGCCCAGCGCCAGCAGGATGCCGAGCACGAAGCTGCCCGTCCACGCCACGAAGGTGGCGGCGAAATAGGCGCCCATCATGTAGAGCGAGCCGTGCGCCAGGTTGACGAAGTCCATGATGCCGAACACCAGCGTCAACCCGGCCGCCAGCAGGAACAGCAACAGGCCAAACTGCAGGCCGTTCAGCGATTGTTCGACGAGGACGAGCATGAATCCCTAAACTCTAGGCCTAACAAAACAGCGGCAGCACATCTGCGCCGCCGCCATTTTCTTGTTGGGCGGATGATCTGTCGCAAACCGCTCCCGGGTCAAGCCCGAG
>PNLC01000164.1 GCA_013822885.1 Bradyrhizobium sp. | reverse complement strand
GCGCGCGCTTCATTGATCGGGAACGGCGCCAGGCCGAAATGCGGAATCCCGGCCTCGTTCGCCACGGTCGAAACCGCAACGGTCGGGGGCGTCGTGGAGGAGCCCATGATGATGTCGGCCTTGGATTCGGTCACGAACCGCCGGGCGTTGGTGGTCGCCGTGGTCGGATCGCCACCGTCATCGAGCACGATGAGCTTGAGCGGCACACCGCCGATTTCCTTCGGCACGAAATCGAGCGAGTTGCGTTCGGGAATGCCGAGCGCCGCCGCGGGGCCGGTCGTGGTGACGGTGATGCCGATCACGATCTCGTTGGACTGCGCCATGGCCGGAGACCCCGCCAGGGCAAGTCCCGCCATGACCGCCGCGGCGGACAGAAAAGCCTTCTTCATCGATTCCTCCCTTGATTTATATTTATGGTCTTAAGCAAAAACCTGAGCTCAATTCAGCCCCTTCTTTAGGTCATGCGGGGGACTGAGTCAGCCCCGGGAACGTGATCAGCCCCGCATGAAACGCTCGATGATCTCCGGCGGCATCGGCGCCGATTTCAGCCGTTCGGGGTCATCAGGGTGACGCCCGACCAGCACGCGGGTCTCCGACGCCTCGATCGCCAGCCGCTCGCCCTTGAACACGCTGTGGAGCACCTCGAAGCTCGATCGCTTGAAACTCTCGATCCGGCTCTCGATCCTGATCCAGTCGCCATGGGTGGACGGAATGTGGAATTTCGCCCGCGTGTCCACCATGGGGATGCCGACCAGGCCGTATTTGTGGATGATCTCCTGCTTCGAGAAGCCGGCCGCTTCGAACATGATCGAGGTCGAATCGTCGAACATCGCGAAGTAGCGCGGGTAGTAGACGATATTGGCGGGGTCGCAATCGCCCCACTGGATCTGCACGTCACGCTTGTTGACGAACATGACAATGATCCTATCGCGGCGCCATGCGAAGCGCGGCATCGAGCCGCACCACTTCGCCGTTCAGATAGGGGTTGTCGACCATGTGCAGGACCAGCGAGGCGAACTCGTCGGCCTGACCGAGCCGGCGCGGGAACGGGATCGAGGCGGCGAGCGAGTCCTGCGCTTCCTGCGGCAGATTGGCGAGCAAGGGCGTGAGAAACAGGCCGGGCGCGATCGTCAGCACGCGAATGCCGAACTGCGCCAGTTCACGCGCGATCGGTAGCGTCATGGCGACGATGCCGCCCTTCGAGGCCGAATAGGCTGACTGACCGATCTGACCGTCATAGGCCGCGATGGAGGCGGTGGAAATCACCACGCCACGCTCGCCGGTCGGAAGCGGCTCCAGCTTCGACATCGCCGCCGTCGCCAGCCGCAGCATGTTGAAGGAGCCGATGAGATTGACCTTGATCACCTTGTCGAAATCGCCGAGCGCCATCGGACCTTCCTTGCCGATCACCCGCTTGGCGACGCCGATGCCGGCGCAGTTCACCAGCACGCGCGCCGGACCGTGGGCCGCCGCGGCCTTGGCAATCGCGGCCTCCGCCGATGCCGCATCGGAAACATCACAGATGACGGCGACGCCGCCGATCTCGGCGGCAACGGCTTCGGCAAGCTTTTCGTTGAGATCGCAGACGGCGACTCTTGCGCCCTGTGCGGCGAGCCGGCGCGCGCTCGCCGCGCCCAATCCCGATGCGCCCCCGGTGACGATGGCGGCCTGGTCCTTCAGCTGCATGGTCTTCTCCCTTACGAACTCTTCTTCAAATTGACCAAAGCACGATCACCTGCGCAGGCGGCGCGGATGAATAGATCTCCTCGATCAGCGCGCTGCGATTTTCGAGAACCGCGCGCTGGTTGATCGAACCCTTGTCGGTGACCTCGCCGCGATCGATCGACAGCGGCGTATCGAGCAGGACCGCACGCACGATACGCGTCGACGATCCCGTGGCGCTTTCGACCAACTTCTCGAAACGCTCGCGAAAGGCGGCACGGATCAGCGGGTCGGACGCCGCAGCGGCAATATCGTCCGGCGGCATCGTCGGATTGATCAGGCGGCAGCCGTCGAGATCGAGCACCACCAGCGCCGATATTTCGTCGCGGTTGATGCCGGCAATGACGACGTCGCGTACCAGCGGTGCGCAGGCTCCAACAAAGCGCGCACGCAACGGGCCGACGCTGACCCAGGTGCCGCTCGCGAGCTTGAAGTCCTCGCCAAGGCGACCGTCGAAATCGAAACCGGCATCGAAATTATCGGGATCGGCGGGCTTGATCGCATCTCCGAGCTTGTAGAAACCTTCCTCGTCGAACGCCTTCGCGGTCATGTCTGGCTGCCGCCAATAGCCCGGCATGACGTTCGGTCCCTTGGCGCGAACCTCCAGCTTGCCGTTGTTGGGCACGAGTTTCGCCTCGTTGCCCGAAACCGGGAGCCCGACATGGCCGGAGCGGCTGGTGAGCGGATTCACCGACATGAAGAACGGCGCGGTTTCGGTGGCGCCAAGGCCGGTCAGCATCGGCACGCGATAGCCGGTCTCCTGAACGGACAGTTCGTCGAGACTGTTCCACACGAACGGTGACAGCGCCGCGCCTGAGAAAAACATCGCATGCAGCTTCGAAAAGAATTTCTTCCGCAAGGCATCGTCGCTGCGCAGATAGGGCAGCAGCGATTCATAGCCCTTGGGGACGTTGAAATACACGGTCGGCGAAATCTCCCGGAGATTGCGCACGGTCTCCTCGATGCCGCCGGGCATCGGCTTGCCCTCGTCGAGATACATCGAGCCGCCATTGTACAACGTGAGCCCGATATTGTGGTTGCCGCCGAACGTATGATTCCAAGGCAGCCAGTCGACGATGACCGGCGGCTCATCCTTCAGGAACGCCAGCGTTTCGCGCAGCATCACCTGGTTGGCGCAGATCATGCGCTGGGTGTTGATGACGGCCTTGGGATTGCCGGTCGAACCCGACGTCAGCAGGAATTTTGCGATGGTGTCGGGGCCGATGGCCTCGTGCACCGCGTCAAGACGCGGGTGCAACGGCGCGGCCATCAGGTCGGCAAGGCTGATGACGTCGCGCCCCGGCACCGCACCGTACGACGCCGCGATCTCGATTCCCGGAGATACGTTGGCGGCCAGCGCGTCGGCGAATTTGGTGGCATCGTCCGCAAACACGAGGCCGGGCGTCAGCAGCTTCATCAAGTAGGAGAGCTTGCCGTAGTCCCGCGACACCAGCGAATAGGCCGGCGATACCGGGCAGAAGGGAATGCCGGCATAGAGCGCGCCGAACGCAATCAGCGCGTGATCGATCGAATTGCCGGAGAGGATGACGACCGGCTTCTCGGCCGAGAGGCCGCGGGCGAGCAGTGCGGAGGCGATGTGCCGCGACGACGCCAGCAACTCCGCATATGTGATCTGCCGCCAGCCGCGCGCGGCGTTTCGCTCCGCCATGAAGACGCGGTCGGGGGCGGCTTTCGCCCAATGATGCAGCCGGTCGGTGAGGCGCACCGGATAGTCGCTCAGTTGCGCTTTCGGCCGCAGGTAGATGGTGCCGTCTTCACGGCGATCGACGGTCACGGCCGGCGTGCCGAAGGAAATCGGACGCAGCGGATGATTGCCGGCGCGCGCGGCCGATTCAGTTGAGGCAGACATGCCGGGCTTGGCGCTCATGTCAGGTCGGCTTCACCTTTGCGGTCTTGCGATCGAGAAACGCACGAATGCGGCGCTTGGCTTCCTTGTCGCTTTGCGCCACCGTCGCCATCAGGGATTCCATCAGTAGGCCGGTCTGCGGATTGGCCTCCGCGATCAGCGGCAAGGCCTGCAGCACGGCAAAGTTCGTCAGCGGCGCGTTCGCGGCAACGCGCTCCGCCAGTTCCAGCGCCTTCGGCAGCGCGCCGCCGGCTTCGACGAGGTACTGCGAGAAGCCGTAGGCCGCGCCTTCGGTCGCCGAATAGACCCGGCCCGTCAGCATCATGTCGGCCATCCGCGCCACGCCGATCAGCCGCGGCAGCCGCACCGATCCGCCGCCGCCGACGAAAATGCCGCGCTGGCCCTCGGGCAGCGCGAAATAGGCCGAAGGTTCGGCGACGCGGATATGCGCGGCGCAGGCAAGCTCGAGGCCACCGCCGATCACCGCGCCCTTGAGCGCCGCGATCACGGGCACGCGGCTGTACTGGATGCGGTCGAACACCCGGTGCCACATCTGCGAATGGCGCAGGCCTTCGGTGGCGTCCTGCTCGGTCAGTTCCGACAGATCGAGGCCGGAGGAAAAATGCTCGCCGATGCCGTGGACGACCACCGCACCGACGCCGTCGGGCAGGTTGGAAAAGCAATCCTGGATCGCGAGGATGATGCCGTCATTCAGCGCGTTGCGCTTGGCCGGACGGTTGAGACCCACTGACAGCACCGCGCCCGATTGCTCGATAACGAGCAGGTCGGATTGACCCGCTGGTGCGGTGGTGGCGGCGTTTCCCATGGGCCTATATTACTTCCTGTGCAGAATAGTTATACCTTATAACCATTGATGAAGGAGTCAAGGTGCGCTTCGGCGCCGACGATCCCGATCATATCCCACCAATGTCGTCCCCCGCGAAGGCGGGGGATCCAGTACGCAGCGGCCTATCGGTTCAATCAACGACGTCTCTGGAATACTGGATCACCCGCCTTCGCGGGTGATGACGAGTGGGTGTGACTTCGCGTTCCCGCGGCGCGATACGCCCGAGGTTTGCATTTGCATCTGACGTCCTCTCCCTGAACGAGGGAGCAGGGAATGCCGGGTGCTTGCTGCACCCGCGGTCTCGTGTGCATAGCGCACAGAATAAAGCGCACACGAGCATACAGGAGCAGCCGGAACACTCCGGCATTCCCTGCGCAATGGCTTTACGGCTTATAACGTGATCTCCCCGGAGAACGGCTCTTTTGCCTCCGTCGCCGCGCAAGGCGCGAGCCTTTGCGCGACTTGACGCCAGCACCGCGACGTCAGGACCACACGCCTTCGCCGTACGCTTCATGCGCATACGTCTCGCGCATTCCACGTCCACCGCATCTCACCGCACGTTCGTGACGATCGCGAAGCGCCCTTCATTCGCGGCGAGATGCGCGGATTCTGCCGCTGATTTGCCCGACGATGCGAGCGGAATATTTTTAGCCAGAGGGATGGACAGGTTTTGAGTGATTTGCCCGTCGTGCCAATTGGCCGCACCGATCGCGCAACATCGTCATTGCGAGCGCTGTGAAGCAATCCATAGCACGGCTCGCCGAAACGTTGATTGCTTCGCTCCGCTCGCAATGACGGTCGCTACAACACCTGATGCACGTCGATCACCACACGGTCGGCGTGGCGGGCGGCGGAGCCGATGAAGAGGTTTTCCATCAGCCAGCGATAGTTGGGAGCGCCGGTCTCGAATCTCGGGACGGTGCGGAAATAGATCAGTTTCGGATCGACCGGTTCGCCGCGTTTGAGTTTTTGCAGCAGTTCGACGGGGCCGAAGCGCAGGCCCTTGTTCTCGACATAGACCACCGCGCCGTCGTCGGTCTCGAAGGCGTATTTTGCTTCCAGCTCGATCAGTTCGTTGGGGCGGATGATCTGAAAGTCCGCGCCGAAGGCGCAGACCTTGCCGTTGACGCCCTCGCCCTTCACCTCACCGCCGAGGATCGGAATGATCCGGCGCACGCCGGTGCCGATCTCGCCGGCGGAGGTCACCTCGCCGATCTGCGCGGTGATGGTGAAGACGTATTTCGTCGAAAGCTGTGGGGTCATGTTGTGCCCTATCCGGCCATGCGTTGCGGCAACCAGAGCGCCAGTATCGGAAATGCGATCAGGATCACCAGCCGGATCAGGTCCGTAACCACGAACGGCATCACGCCGCGGAAGATCGTGGAAAACGTCACGTCCTTGACGACGCTCTTGATGACAAAGACATTCATCCCGATAGGCGGAGAGATGAGACCAAGCTCTACCGTCATCACGATGATCACGCCGAACCAGATCGGGTCGAAGCCAAGATGGACGATCACCGGAAAAATGATCGGCACCGTGAGGATGATCATGGCCATGGCGTCCATCAGGCAGCCCAGCACCAGGTACATCACCATGATAAGGGCGAGGATGCCGTAGGGGCCGAGGCCGAGGCCGGTGAGCAGTTCCGTCACCTTCTGCGGCGTCTGCGTCACCGTCAGGAAATAGCCGAAGATCAGCGCGCCGATCAGCACCGTGAATACCGCGGCCGCGGTGCGGGTCGCCTGCAGCAGCGAGGCGAGGATCTTTTCCTTGTTCAGCCGTCCCGTGAGCAGGCCGATCAGGAACGCGCCGGAGGCACCGACGCCGCCAGCTTCGGTCGGCGTAAAGCGCGGCAGGAACGGCAGGCCGTAGAGCCCGCCGATCACAAAGATGAACAGCAGCACCGGCGCCCAGATATTCTTCAGCCCGGCAAAGCGCTCGCGCCAGCTTGTATATGGACCCGCCGGCAGGAAATTCGGACGAACCCAGCCGATCAGCGCGATCGTGAGCATGTACATGGCAATCGCAAGCAGGCCGGGGATGATGCCGGCGATGAACAGCTTGCCGATGTCCTGTTCGGTGATGATGCCGTAGACGGCGAGTACCGTGGACGGCGGCAGCATGGCTCCCAGGGTGCCGCCGGCCGCGATGACGCCGGTGGCGAAGGATTGCGGATAGCCATAACGGCGCATTTCGGGATAGGCCACGGCCGAAAAGGTCGCCGCAGTGGCTACCGACGAGCCGCAGATTGCGGCAAAGCCGCCACAGGCTCCCACCGTCGCAATGCCAAGCCCGCCACGCAAATGACCGACAAACCCATTCGCGGCGCGGAACAGCTCGCGGCTCATGCCGGAATTGGTGACGAACGCTCCCATCAGCAGGAACATCGGGATCACGCCGAAAGTGTAGTCGGTGACCGTGCGCATCGAGGTCTGCCCGACCATCTTCAGCGCCGGTGCGAAGCCGACGAGATACCCGAAGCCGCAAACGCCGACGAGGCCCATTGCCATGCCGACCGGCACGCGCAGCAGCATCAGCACGAACAGCGCGACGAATCCGAGGACGGCGACGGCGTCGGTACCCATAACGCTCTACTCCACCGTCTTCACTTTGGCATCGTCGATGTCTTCCGGATGGAAGATCAGGCGGTAGGTGCGGATCGCGATCAGGAGCACCGCGGCGCCGTCGCCCGCCCAGGCGATGGCGAAGAACGGCCAGGTCGGCATGTGCATGTCGAAGGTGAGGACGTTGTCGTTGTAGGTGGTGCGGACCTTGTCGAACAGCGTCCAGGTCTGCACCGACACCACGAACAGCAGCACCAGCGTGGCGAACACGTCGATCATGCGCTGGTATTTCGGGCCGACATTGGCCCAGACCAGATCGACGGTGATGTGGCCGCCGCGATAGCTGGTGGCGGCGATGCCCCAGAAAATGAGGATGCCGAGCAGCATGCGCCCGATGTCGAAGGAATCCGGGATCGAATAGTTCAGCGTGTTGCGCAACAGGACGCCGATGAAGATGTTGAGCGCCACGATGCCGACGAAGCCGGCGGCGATCCATTCGATCGTGTCGATGAAACGATCCATCCACGCGCGGTTCATAGTCCGGAGGTTCCTGTCGCTTGGCGGTATCTGATTGAACGGCGTCGCTTGTTGAACGGTGACCCGGAATTGACTTCACCTCTCCCGCTTGCGGGGGAGGTCGGCGCGCAAGCGCCGGGTGGGGGCTCTCTGCCACACGAAGATTCTCCGTGTGGAGGCACCCCCACCCCGCCCTCCCCCGCAAGCGGGAGAGGGAGAAGAAGAACTACTTCGCGAGCGCGTTGTACTTGGTGAGCGAGGCCTTTAGTTCGGTCAGCGCCGTATCCGGGTCGCCGCCGTTCTTCTTGACGCCGTCACCCCAGGTCTTGACCAGCGGCTCGGAAGCCTTCTTCCACGAAGCGATCTGCTCCGGCGTCAGCGGGTAGACTTCGTGATTGGCCTCCGCCTTGATCTTTGCGATGCCGGCGTCCTCGAACTTGCCCCAGGGTTCGCCGACCCGGCCGGCGGCTTCCGTGCTGCAATTGTTGTCGATCGCCTTCTTCTGCTTGTCGGACATCTGGTTGTATTTGTCCTTGTTCATCACGAAGGCGAAGGTCGTGACGTAGAGCGGCGCATCCATGTGGTACTTCGTCACCTTGTCGATACCGAACAGCACCACCGATCCCCACGGGAAGGTGACGGCGTCGGCGACGCCGCGCTCGATGATGTCGCGCACTTCAGGCGCCGAGGACTGCACGTTGGTGCCGCCGAGCTGCGTCACGAAATTCGCCATGGTGGCGTGGGCGGGACGGATCTTCATGCCCTTGATGTCCTCGGGCGTGACGATCTTCTTGGTGCGGGAGTGGAAAGACGAGGGCGAATGGATGAAGGCGAGGCAGAACTTGACGTCCTTCATCTCCTTCTCGGCGTATTTGCGATACCAGGCGTCGAGCGCCATCGAACCGCCCTTGGCGTCCGACATCAGGAACGGCAATTCGCCGGCGCCGATGATCGGGAAACGGCCGGGCTGATAGCCGGGGTTGACGTAGGTGACGTCGGC
>PNLC01000163.1 GCA_013822885.1 Bradyrhizobium sp. | reverse complement strand
GCGATCTGCGCGATCAGGTTGACGACATTGCCGATCGCCGCCGAGGATTCCCGCAAGCGATCCACATTGGCGCTGGCTTCGCGCGCGGCTTCGCCGGCCTGGTCGGCGAGCTTGCCGGCGTCGCGGACCTGGGAGCCGATCCCCTGCGCCGAATGCGTGAACTTGTCGGCGGCGTGCGAAAAGGTCGTCGCCGTGCCCTGCGCGTCAGAAGTCCGGCCGGTCAGCGCATCGGTGCGCTGGCGGATGGTGGAAAGGGTGGCCGCGGTCGCTTCGGCGCCGCCGGCGACCGAATTGGCCGCGCGCTCGAGCTGGCGGATCATCCCGCCAAGTTCGAGTTCCAGCAGTTCAAGGATCGCCTGGGCGGAATCGCCCTCGACGGTCTCGGTCGCGGCCGGAGCCTGCGGAGCCTTGTCTTCCGCGGCAGGCGCGGCGGTTTGCGGCACCTGCTTCTTGAACATACCGAGCGCCATGGCATCTCTTGGAAGTTGAGGAAGGATAGGAAATCCTCTCATCCGAGCATGAAATCAGGGTTAACAACTGCCTGATATTCCGGCGGGCGGTAGCTACTTTAGTCGGCGAGCCGGCCGCAAATCTTTGATTTCGCCCGATTGCCGGCCTATAAGGCCGCGATTCACCCACATTTCCTCCCGGACGAACCCAGAGAGCCCTGCATGGCCGGCCATTCCCAGTTCAAGAACATCATGCACCGCAAGGGTAAGCAGGATGCCCAGAAGTCGAAACTATTCGGCAAGCTGGCGCGGGAAATCACGGTGGCGGCCAAGCTGGGTACCCCGGACCCCGCGATGAACCCGCGGCTGCGTGCGGCCGTGATCGCGGCGCGGCAGGAGAACATGCCGAAGGACAATATCGAGCGCGCCATCAAGAAGGCGACCGGCGGCGACAGCGAGAGCTACGACGAAATCCGCTACGAGGGCTACGGTCCCGGCGGCGTCGCCGTGATCGTCGAGGCGCTGACCGATAACCGCAACCGCGCCGCCTCCGACATCCGCTCGTTCTTCGCCAAGTCCGGCGGCAATCTCGGCGAAACCGGCTCGGTCGCCTTCATGTTCGACCGCACCGGCATCATCGAATACGACGCCAGCGTCGCCTCGGATGACGCGATGCTGGATGCCGCGATCGAGGCCGGCGCCGACGACGTGATCTCCAGCGAAAGCGGCCACGAGATCTACGCCTCGCAGGAAACCTTTCGCGAGGTCGCCAAGGCGCTGGAAGCGAAATTCGGCGAAGCCCGCAAGGCGGCGCTGACCTGGAAGCCGCAGAATACGATCGCCGTCGACGACGACACCGGCGAGAAGCTGCTGAAGCTGATGGACCTGTTGAACGAGCACGACGACGTCCAGAACGTCTACGCCAATTTCGAGATTTCCGACGCGCTGGTTGCCAGGATGGGCGGGTAGGGCGACCACCGCGGCAGGGGATTGCCGTTCTCTTTATGTTTCGTTCACGCGGCTCTGGCGTTATCACTGTGCCATGACACCCACAGCGATTCGCCAACCCGTCCGCATCATCGGCATCGACCCCGGCCTGCGCCGCACCGGCTGGGGCTTGATCGAGACCGAAGGCAACCGGCTTGTCTTCATCGGCTGCGGTTCGGTGGAGCCGCCGGACGATCTCCCGCTGGCCCGCCGCCTGCTGGCCATCCATGAGGGGCTTGCCGCCGTGCTGGGCGATTTCAGGCCGGCGGAGGCCGCGGTGGAACAGACCTTCGTGAACAAGGACGGCGTCGCCACGCTGAAGCTCGGCCAGGCCCGCGGCGTCGCCATGCTGGCGCCCGCGATGTTCGGCATATCGGTTGCGGAATATGCGCCCAACCAGGTCAAGAAGACCGTGGTCGGCGCCGGCCATGCGGACAAGAACCAGATCGCGGTCATGCTGAAGATCCTGCTGCCGAAGGCCGAGCCGAAATCAGCCGACGCCGCTGACGCGCTGGCGATCGCGATCACGCACGCGCATCATCGCGGCGGCGTGGCGCTGCGGCTGAGGGTCGCCAGCCTATGATCGGCAAACTGAAAGGTCTGGTCGATTCCTACGGCGAGGACTACGTGATCCTCGACGTCGGCGGCGTCGGCTACCAGGTGCACTGCTCGTCGCGGACGCTGCAGGCGCTGCCGTCGCCCGGCGAGGCTGCGGTGCTGTCGATCGAAACCTATGTGCGCGAGGACCAGATCAGGCTGTTCGGCTTCCGCAGCGATCTCGAGCGCGAATGGTTTCGCCTGCTGCAGACCGTACAAGGTGTCGGCGCCAAGGTAGCACTTGCGGTGCTCTCGACCTTGCCGCCGGCCGAACTCGCCAACGCCATCGCGCTACGTGACAAGGCCGCGGTGACGCGCACGCCGGGCGTCGGCCCGAAGGTCGCCGAGCGCATCGTCAGCGAATTGAAGGACAAGGCGCCAGCGTTTGCCAACGTCGATCCGGCCGTGGTTCATCTCGCCGGCGCAATCGACGATCAGCGCGCGCCGCGCCCGGTCACGGATGCGATCTCGGCGCTGGTCAATCTCGGCTATGGCCAGCCGCAGGCCGCCGCCGCCATTGCATCCGCCTCCCGCAGCGCCGGCGAAAATGCCGAGACCGCGCAATTGATCCGGCTGGGCCTGAAGGAGCTGGCGAAGTAGACTGCCGCCGGCTGGCCGCTGACTGACCAAGGAATGTGTTCTCCACCATGCTGAGTGACAACGACGAAGAACTGATCGCTATCGCCACCGAAGCCATCAGCCAGCGCTATCGCAACCGGTGGCAGGAGGTCGGCGCGGCGATGCGGACCCGCGACGGCCGTATCGTCACCGGCGTGAATATCGACGCCTATGTCGGCCGGAACGCGGTCTGTGCCGAGGCGATTGCGATCGGCCGTGCCATCACCGAAACCGGCGACCACGGTATCGAGACCATCGTTGCCGTGCGTCATCCCAAGCCCGGGGAACCCGGCACGATCGCGGTGGTCTCGCCCTGCGGCCCATGTCGCGAACTGATCCACGACTATGACGCCAACGCCCGCGTCATCGTTCCCGATAGCGGCAGGGCGCCGAAAGTCGTGAGCATCGGCGAACTGCTGCCGAACAAGTACAGGCGGGGCAACGATTGAACACGCCCTCCCGCATCGTCACCCCCGAGCGCCGTTCCGACGATGTCGGCGACACCGCGCTGCGCCCGCAATCGCTGTCCGAGTTCGTCGGCCAGGCGCAGGCGCGGAAAAATCTCTCGATCTTCATCGAGGCGGCGCGCAAGCGCAACGAGGCGCTGGATCACGTGCTGTTCGTGGGCCCCCCGGGCCTCGGCAAGACCACGCTGGCGCAGATCGTCGCACGCGAGCTCGGCGTCGGGTTTCGCGCCACCTCGGGCCCCGTGATTGCGAAGGCCGGCGATCTTGCGGCGCTGCTGACCAATCTCGAAGAGCGCGATGTTTTATTCATCGACGAGATCCACCGTCTCAGCCCGGCGGTCGAGGAAGTGCTCTATCCCGCGATGGAAGACTTTCAACTCGACCTCATCATCGGCGAGGGACCTGCGGCGCGGTCGGTCAAGATCGAGCTGGCGAAATTCACCCTCGTCGGCGCCACCACGCGCGCCGGCCTGTTGACCAATCCGCTGCGCGACCGTTTCGGCATTCCGATCCGGCTGAATTTCTACACCGAGGAAGAGCTGGAAAAGATCGTCACGCGCGGCGCCCGCGTGCTCAATATCGGCATGACGCCTGACGGCGCCAACGAGATCGCGCGCCGCGCCCGCGGCACCCCGCGCATCGCCGGACGGCTGCTGCGCCGCGTGCGCGACTTTGCCTCCGCTGCGGACGCGAGCTCGATCGATCGCGCCATCGCCGACCACGCGCTCAGCGCACTGGAAGTCGACGCCGCCGGCCTCGATGCCATGGACCGGCGCTATCTCACGACCATTGCCATGAACTACGGCGGCGGCCCGGTCGGCGTCGAAACGATGGCCGCGGCACTGTCGGAGCCGCGCGACGCCATCGAAGACATCATCGAGCCGTTCCTGATCCAGTGCGGCTACCTGCAGCGCACCCCGCGCGGCAGGCTGCTCACCTCGCACGCCTTCCGCCATCTCGGCCTCGCCGAGCCCGCGCGCGACCCTGCGCAGTTCGGATTGTTTGGAAGCGGCGACAGCGACGATTGATCGCTTTGAATCCGATCGTCGAAACCCGGCGCTACTCTAGCGGCAGTTGACAGGCAACCGCTGGTGAGAAGCTGCTGGAGGCCTGCGGACGATCTGCACAAACGTATCGCAATTCGGGCCCAATCCGCCACCATCCTTGCGATGCATCACGGTTGAAATCACATGCTGTCACGTCGTCATTTTCTGAAGTTCATGGGTGGACTGGGCGCGCTGGGCGTCTCCACTGCCGCCTACGGGTTCAGTGCGCCGGTCGTGCGGCTTCGCGTCGCGCGCTATCATGTATCGCCGCCGAAATGGCCCGCAGGCCTGCAGCTCAGGATCGCTGCGATCGCCGACCTTCACGCCTGCGATCCCTGGATGTCGCTCGATCGGATCAATGAAATCGTCGCCCGCACCAATGCGCTCAAGCCGGACGTGACCGTCCTGCTCGGCGACTACGTGGCCGGGCATCGCCAGGTAACGCGCTACATTCCCGCCAGCGAATGGGCTCCGGTGCTTGCCGGCCTGAAGGCGCCGCATGGCGTGCATGCGGTGCTCGGCAATCACGACTGGTGGGAAGACAGGACCGTGCAACGCGAAGGGCAGGGGCCGACAATTGCGCGCCGCGCGCTGGAGGCCGCCGGCATTCCGGTCTACGAAAACGACGCCACGCGCCTGAGCAAGGCTGGCCACCCGTTCTGGCTGGCCGGCCTCGGCGACCAACTCGCCTATTTGCCGGCGCGCCGCTTCAGATCGCTCAAGCGCGTCGGAGTTGACGATCTCGGCGCGACGCTTGCGAAGGTCACCGACGACGCGCCTGTCATCCTGATGGCGCACGAGCCTGATGTCGCGAGACGCGTGCCGTCGCGCGTTTCGCTGCAACTTTCGGGGCATACCCACGGCGGGCAGGTTCGCATGCTGGGCTGGTCGCCGATCGCCCCTTCCGGGCAGCAACTGGCCTATGGCCACATCCGCATGAACTGCGACGTCGTCGCCTCTGGCGGCCTCGGCTGCAGCCTGATGCCGTTCCGCCTCGGTGTTCCACCCGAAATCGTGCTGGTGACGGTCGGCGGTGGACGTGAGCCGGCGGTGGCGTAGGGCACTCCAGCGGTGAACTTTATTCACGAAGAATCTTCTGCTACGTTAATGTCATGAGCAAATTTACCGAGAAAGCGGCTGCCGCACTGGATCTTCTGCCGGAAGAGCTGCAGGAGCCCGCCGTAGCCTATATTCTGGAGCAAGCGGAAAAATTTCGTACCTTGAAGGCGGATGTTCAGGCCGGATTGGACGATGAGGCGGCTGGCCGGGTCTGTGGTTGGGATTTTGCCGATTTCCTGCGCCGTGCCCGTGAAATGAATCCGCATTAAGTTCGGCGATGAAGATCATTGTCTCTGATGAGGCCGACAATGATTTAATGCAGATATTTTCTTATTTGAACCAGCAAAGCTCGCAGGCAACGCCGTCGATTCTCGAGGCGATAAATAGCTGCTTTGTAAACTTGACGTCCTTTCCGCTCCGGGGTTCTCCGCGACCAGATCTTGGTCGAGATGTGAGATGCGCCATCGTGTCACCTTACTTGGTTCTTTATGCTGCCCGTCGTGACCATGTGACCATTCCGCGAGTGTTGCATGGCAGCCGTGATATCGAAGCGGAATTTCGTCGATGATTCCCTCCCTCGACGGCGAGATCCGCGACGGCCGCCATCACATGCAGGTCCGCGTCTATTACGAGGACACCGATTTCTCCGGCATCGTCTATCACGCCAACTACCTGCGCTTCATGGAGCGCGGACGCACCAATCATCTGCGGCTGATGGGCGCCGACCAGCATGCGCTGTTCGAACAGGCGCAGGAGGAAACTCCGGGTTTTGCCTTCGTGGTCCGTTCGATGCATCTCGATTTCATGCGTCCGGCGCGGATGGATGATTTGCTCGACGTGGTGACGTGGCCCGTGGCGGTGAAGGGCGCCTCGATCACGCTGGGGCAGGAAGTGCGGCGCGGCGGTGAGGTGCTGGTCAAGGCCGAGGTGCGCGTCGCCTTCATCAGCGAGGGACGCGCAAAGCCGATCCCGAAATCGCTTCGGCTGCTGATGAAGGCCGATCTGGAATCGTGATCGGCCGATAGGCAGGCGCCTCTCGACTCCATCATGCAACGCGATAGATTTGCGCGCTCATCAGTCGCCGAGGGTCACCATGTCGCGTCCACCGCTTCCGCCGTTCACGAGAGAGACCGCCGCGCAGAAGGCGCGAATGGCGGAAGACGCCTGGAATTCACGCGATCCCGAACGAACGGCTTGAACCATGTAACTTCAGTGGTTTAGACAGGCTAGCGCTTCCAAGTGCCGGCTATACGGGTAAAGGGGTATTTGCGCGAGTGGCTAACGCTTCCCGCTGGGTGGGTTGGCAGGCCCGCAGCCAGCCCCGCCCGTGCATCGACCCCCCGGTGCTATCAAGGTGCCCGGCCGCGGGAAAGCCACTCAACCGTGCAAGGGGCTCGCTATGAGCGGGCTCGGGGATGGCCCTCACAGGCTGGTTGATCTGCCTACCACGCGCGCCGGCGTGCCGTCCGTCTATCACTTCACCGATACTGTACAACTGCCCTGGATCTTGGCCAGCGGCGAACTACGGCCGTCCCGCCGCTTGCTCAGGATGGGACAGACACAGTTTATTTGGAGCACGACCTGCGAAGAGGGCGACCTTACGGCGCAGCCGTTCCGCAGCGCGATCCGCCCGGTAGAGGCGGAGACCCTTCTGGAGTTTTCCGGTGAGATGGCTTGGCGCGCGGGCGATCTCCACCTGGTCCGCTTCACACTCGACGCTTCCGACTTTTTGACTTGGGGCGAGGTAGTGCGGATGTCAGATTGGGAGCCGGCGGACGTTGCCGCGCACATCGAAGGGACCGAGCGGATCTTCGGAGAATACGACCATGACCGCTGGCAGCTTCGCTACGATCCGCTGCCGCTCGCCCGGGTCATCCGAGTCGAGACGACCAGCTTGGCGGACGCCGAGACCGAGCGCTGGCATCTGCTCGACATTGCAGCCAGGGGCGTGCTCCTGCGGCCGAACGACCCCAAGCGCAAGGGCGTCAAGATCGGCCGGCGCCGGTTTTACTCCACGCCGGTCGGCCGCCCTGGCGAACTATTTTTCCTGCCATGGTCGCCGCCGCGGCGCCGAACCCGTGACGAGATCCTGGCCGACGCCCACGCCCGGCGCCCCGACCCCGACGACTACGACCCCGACTATTGATGGAGTCCAGCTATGATCATGCAGAGACCGAGCGAGTCCGCGCGCCGAAAGGACGGGCGTGGGGACGTCTTGTTGCGGCCGAACGATCCTAACCGGAAGGGCGTCCGGGTGGCCGGTGGTCGGCGGTTCTATTGGGTCCCGGTCCAGCATGATCTCCAGGTCTTCCAGCCTTGGAAGCCTCCAGGAGAACGACGTCCTCGTTACGACACCTACAGCGATGCCTTGGCAGGTATGCGCGCTACGCGGCCCAACCTGACCAGGATGACGGCGAATAAGACGACGACCACGACTACACTGAAAACCCTCAACGGGAGAGAACACATGACGAAGGCCAAAAACCTGTTACCAGGTGATGTCTCTATTGCTGCCGGCGGCGACGGTGCTTGAAGTCACACCGCTCGCCAAGGGCTACTACAAGATCAAGATCGGAATCGAGGACGCGCCAAGTTTGCAGTTCGCGGATGCGGGCTGCGTCGTGGAGATCTGCGAAAGGTGGCCGCGACTTCAGTTCCTTTCCGCGGCGGGGCGATCTTAATTGGGGTGGCGGCGTCGCGGATGATGGCCCCGCTTCGCCAGACCCCGATGATGGCTTGGGGCTCGACATTCCGCCATTGCCTCAAAAAGAACGGGCGTGAAGCCCCGCTTGCAGCTACCGGCAGCGATTGCGCCAAGCCGGCAAGATTCGGCGGATCGAATGGTGGCCTTTACATGTCGGACAGGCCGAACTCGTCCACAACAGCGGACGTGACAAGTGAGCAATCAAAATATACGCCACAAAGCTCGCTGCGCCGAATAGGGGATAACGACGGCAGATAGCGCATAGAAGCTAATGAGCAACCCAACGGTCCTCAACAGGCGAGTTGATAGGCGGTGGGGTCTCCATAGAGCGGCAAGGTGATACCGAGGGCGACCGCATCGCGATTGATGTGGTGGACGACGCCCGCTCCCGACATCGAATGTGTCAAAGGGTGATCGTTGAACAACGAATCACCGGAGGGGGTTGTCCACATGCATGTTAACACCATCGGCGTTGATCTCGCCAAGAACGTATTCCAAGTTCACGGCGTGGATAGTGCGGGCAAGGTTGTCATCACCCGTCAGTTGCGGCGCAAGCAGGTCTTGGACTTTTTTAGCAAGCTTCCCGCTTGCCTGG
>PNLC01000162.1 GCA_013822885.1 Bradyrhizobium sp. | reverse complement strand
AGTCATGACGATCGGCGAGCGCATCGTTGCCGACATCAGGCGCGACGTGTTCGCGCATCTGGTCTCGCTGTCGCCGGCCTTCTTCGATTCCGCGCGCAGCGGCGAACTGGTGTCGCGGCTAACCGCCGATACCACCCAGATCAAGTCCGCCGTCGGCGCGTCGGTGTCGATCGCGCTGCGCAACATCATGCTGTTCCTCGGCGCCACCGTGATGATGGTGATCACGAGCCCGAAACTGTCCGGCTTCGTGCTGCTGGCGATCCCGCTGATCGTGATTCCGCTGGTGGCGTTCGGGCGCTGGGTGCGGCGGCTGTCGCGCAACGCACAGGATACGCTGGCGGATGCCAGCGCCTACGCCTCCGAACTGATCGGCGCGATCAGGACCGTGCAGGCCTATACCAGCGAGCGGATGGCGACCGCCCGCTTCGGCGGCGAGGTCGAACAGGCCTATGAGGCGGCGCGCAGTTCGACGCGGGCGCGCGCGGTGCTCACGCTCATCATCATCTTCATCGTGTTCTCCAGCGTCGTCGCGATCCTGTGGGTCGGCTCGCATGACGTGCTGACGGGCGCGATCAGCCCGGGCCGTCTCGGCCAGTTCGTGCTGTATGCGGCGTTTGCCGCGTCTGCCCTCGGCCAGCTCAGCGAGGTCTGGGGCGAGGTGTCGGCCGCGTCCGGCGCCGCCGAACGGCTGTTCGAGATCCTGCGCGTGAAATCGCAGATCACGGCGCCGCCGAAGCCGGTGGCGCTGCCGGTGCCGGCACGCGGCGACGTCGGTTTTGAGAATGTCAGCTTCGCCTATCCGGCGCGGCCGGATGTGACCGTGGTCAATAGCGTTTCGCTGTCGGTCAAGGCCGGTGAAAAGGTAGCGATCGTCGGCCCGTCGGGCGCCGGCAAGAGCACGCTGTTTCACCTGCTGCTGCGCTTCTACGATCCGGCGCGCGGGACGATCTCGCTCGACGGCGTGCCGGTCAAGTCGGCCGACCCGGTGGACGTGCGCGCGCGCATTGCGCTGGTGCCGCAGGACTCGGTCGTGTTCGCGGCCTCGGCGCGCGAAAACATCCGCTTCGGCCGGCCTGACGCCAGCGATGCCGAGGTCGAGCGCGCCGCCGATCTCGCCCATGCCACCGAATTTCTGCGCCGGTTGCCGGGCGGATTCGAAGCGCAGCTCGGCGAGCGCGGCGTGACGCTGTCGGGCGGCCAGCGCCAGCGCATCGCGATCGCGCGTGCGATCCTGCGCGATGCGCCGCTGTTGCTGCTCGACGAAGCCACCTCCGCGCTCGATGCCGAAAGCGAGACGCTGGTGCAGACGGCGCTGGAAGAACTGATGCGCCATCGCACCACGCTGGTGATCGCGCATCGCCTCGCCACCGTGCTGTCCTGCGACCGCATCCTGGTGATGGATCAGGGCAAGATCGTCGAACAGGGGACGCACGCGGAATTGGTTGCAGCCAACGGACTCTATGCGCGGCTGGCGCGATTGCAGTTCGAGGGCGTGTAGGGAAGGCGGGAACCAGAGCGTCGCATGCCTGTTGTATCCTCGTTCTATTGTTTCGTCCGATCGAACAGGAGAGGGGCATGCCATACCGTCGCGGAGGCTTCGCGCTTACGCCGCCATCACTCGTGATATTCGTGATTTCGCTGGTGCTGGCGCTTATCGCGCTGCTGATTCGCTATGCCCACGTTTCCATCCCGATCATCAGTTCGGCGCGGGTCTTCGATGTTCTCGCCATAGCCTACGTTGTGCTGGTCATCGGCGTGTTGTTTCGGCGCATATAACCAAACCCGCCGCCTCGTCACCCTCGCCAGACCATTTTCAGGACCGGGCGTCCCGACGTCGGGTTCACATCCTCGCCGGCATGCACGAAGCCGCTGCGCTCGTAGAAGCGGATGGCGCGGGCGTTATCCTTGTTGACCCGCAGCGTGATGCTGTCGGGCGATAGCCGCTTGGCTTCATCAACCAGTGCGCCCGCGAGTTTCGAGCCCCAGTGGTCCGGTCTGACCACGAGTTGGTCGAGATAGCCCGATCCGTCGACGGTTACGAACCCGATCGGCTCGTCGGCCTGTTCGGCGACGATGATCGTGGCCTTCGGCACCAGCTCGTTGCGCCAGCGCTCGCGCCACCATGCCACCCGCGCGGCGAAATCGATCGAGGGGTAGGCCTGCTGCCAGGTTTGCCGCCACAACTCGATCGACGCGTCCTCGTCTCCGGTGCGGTAGGGGCGGAGCGTGAATTCTGCCACCGTCTAACGTTCCGTCAGCTTCAGCTCGATGCGGCGGTTGCGCCTGTAGGCGTCTTCGTTGGGCGTGCCGTCGAGCGGCTGGAATTCGGCAAAGCCTGCTGCGACCAGCCGCTGTGCGGGCACGCCGAGCGATACCAGATACTGCACCACCGAAATGGCGCGCGCCGACGACAGCTCCCAGTTCGACTTGAACAGCGGCGAGTTGATCGGCCGCACGTCGGTGTGGCCGTCGACCCGCAGCACCCAGGCGATCTCGTTCGGGATCTGCCGGTCGAGGTCGATCAGGGCGGTTGCCAGCTTGTCCAGTTCAGTGCGGCCTTCGGGCAGCAGCAGGGCCTGGCCGGTGTCGAAAAATACTTCCGACTGGAACACGAAACGGTCACCGACGATCCGGATGTCAGGGCGATTGCCGAGAATGGCGCGCAGCCGGCCGAAGAACTCCGAACGGTAGCGCGACAGTTCCTGCACCCGCTGCGCCAGCGCGACGTTGAGGCGTTGGCCGAGATCGGCGATCCGTCCCTGCGATTCCTTGTCGCGTTTTTCGGAAGCCTCCAGCGCTTCCTCGAGCGCCGCAAGCTGGCGGCGCAGCGCAGAGATCTGCTGGTTCAGCACCTCGATCTGCGCCAGCGCGCGCGAGGTGACGCCTTTTTCGGATTCGAGCGCCTTGCTGAGTTCGTTGGCGCGGCCCTGGGCGTCGCTGCCGGCGCCGGCGAGACCGTCATAGAGCCCCTTGATACGGTCGCGCTCGCCCTGGGCGGAGACGAGGCCGGCGCGTAATTGCGTGATCTGGTCGTCGAGGGTGAGCTTGGCGAGCTTCTCCAGCGACAGCAGGTCGTTCAACTGCGCGATCCTGGCGTTGAGCTGCTCCAGCGCCTTGTCCTTGCCGGTGACCTCCTGCGACAGGAAGAACTGCACCACCAGGAACACCGACAGCAGGAACACGATCGACAGCACCAGCGTCGACAGCGCGTCGACGAAGCCCGGCCAGTAGTTCAAGCCGGGATCATTGCGTCGTGCACGGGCGAGGGCCATTTAACATTCTCCGACAATCTCGTGTCCCGGACGCGGTGCAGCGTGAAACGCTGCTCCGCAGAGCCGGGACCTATTCGCGGTGGGTCCCGGCTCTGCGTCGCATCACTTGCGTGCTGCGCCTCGTCCGGGACACGAACACTCGTTCTCAACTCTTCTCGGCCTGCCGCGAACTCTTCTCAGGCTGGCGCGCGATCCGCTCCAGCAGCTTCTTGATTTCGCGGTTCTGCTCGCCCTGGCCGTCGGCCCATTCGCGGATCATCTGCTGTTCGGTGCGCATATGGGCGACCAGGCCCTGGATCGCTTCGGCGAGATTGGCCATCGCCGCCGTGGTGCTGCGGCCGCCGCCGCCGCCTTCCTCGCTCGCGGCGCGCAGCTTTTCCATCGCATGCTGTATTTCACCGCTGGCACCGTCGCCATATTCGCGCACCGTGGAGGCCAGCCAGTCCTCGAGGTCGGTATAGAAGCGGTTCTGCGCCTGGCTCGACTGCAGATCGAGGAAGCCCAGGATCAGCGAGCCTGCAAGGCCGAACAGGGACGATGAGAACGAAATGCCCATGCCGCCGAGCGGCGCGGCCAGTCCCTCTTTCAGGGTGTCGAACAGGGAACCGGAATCGCCGCCGACCTTCAGCCCCTCGATCACCTTGCCGACGGAACCGACGGTTTCGATCAGGCCCCAGAAGGTGCCGAGCAGGCCGAGAAACACCAGCAGGCCCGTCATGTAGCGGGAGATATCGCGGGCCTCGTCGAGCCGCGTCGCGATCGAGTCCAGCAGATGCCGCATGGTCTGCTGGGAAATCGTCATCCGCCCCGAGCGCTCGCCGCCGAGGATCGCCGCCATCGGCGCCAGCAGTTTCGGGCGGCGTTCGATCGCCAGGCCGGGATCGGCGATACGGAAACTGTTGACCCAGGCAACCTCGGGGTAGAGCCGGATCACCTGCCGGAACGACAGGATGATTCCGATCATGAGCACCGCGCCGATCAGCGCGTTGAGGCCGGGATTGGCAAAGAACGCCAGCATGATCTGCTTGTAGAGCACGACCATCAGCAGCGCGCACAGCACCAGGAACACCAGCATCCGCACTAGAAAAATTCGGGGCGAGGACAGTTTGCTCAGTTCGATCTCCATTTCGGAGCGGGAGGCGTGGCCTGAGGGCATTTGCAAGTGTCATCCGTTACGGAAAGCCGCTGGGAACCAATATGGCACAGCGGGCCGGAGAAAGAAGCCGGGAAAGCAGCAGACAAAAGTGGAACCTGTTTTCGAAACCCGACTTTGAAATCAACGTATTTTCCAACGGCTTGATGTCCAACCGGGATTTATCATGACGGGCGTTTTTCTCTGGGCGCTGGCGGCCATCGCCGTATCGCTCTCGTTGCTGATGGCGGGCGCCTGGCTGGTGCAGCAGCGGACCGGCAATTCCGGCTGGGTCGATACCATCTGGACCTTTTCAGTGGGCCTGGTCGGTGCGGGCAGCGCATTGTGGCCGATCGGCGGTGCCGCACCGAACGCCCGGCAATGGCTGGTGGCGGCCCTGGTCGCGATCTGGTCGCTGCGGCTCGGGACGCATATCGCGATCCGCACCGCCGGGATCACCGATGACCCGCGCTATGCCGCCTTCGCCCGCGAATGGGGAGTCGATTCGCCGCGAAGGATGTTCATCTTCCTGCAGAACCAGGCGCTGGGGTCGATCCCGCTGGCATTTGCGGTCTTTGTCGCAGCGCACGTTCCCGGCGACGGACTGCGGCTTTCCGATTATCTCGGCGCGCTGATCCTGCTGGCCGGCATTGCGGGCGAGGCGGTTGCCGATGGGCAGCTCCGCGCGTTCCGGGCCGATCCGGCCAACAAGGGCTGGGTGTGCGACACAGGCCTCTGGCGCTGGTCGCGCCACCCCAATTATTTCTTCGAGTGGTTCGGATGGCTGGCCTATCCCGTGATCGGATTGTCGATGGCTGATCCGTTTTCCTATCCCTTTGGTCTGGCGACGCTGTTGGCGCCCGTCTTCATGTACTGGATCCTGGTGCACGTGACCGGCATCCCGCCGCTGGAAGCGCAGATGCTTCGGTCGCGCGGCGATCGCTACCGCGACTACCAGTCGCGAACCTCGGCGTTCTTTCCGCTGCCGCCTCGAGCATGATCCCGAAAAGTGGAGACCGGTTTTCGGAGAAGATCATGCTCAAGAAGAAGGGAACATCTACATGAGCTTCGTCTCCACGATCATCGACACCGCCGAGCGGGTGCCGCTGCCTGACGTCGTCATTCGCGCCGCGATCCACCAGCTCTGCTCGCGCACTGCGGCGAAGTTTGCCAACGGCAACGCCGAAAGCGATGCCTGGTTTGCCGACGAAATGGCGGCGCGCGCCATTGCCGAACATGCCGCTGCCGCCAATGCGCAGCATTATGAGTTGCCCGCTGCATTCTTCGCGCATGTGCTGGGCCCCAACCGCAAATATTCCTCGTGCTTCTACAAGGAGCAGGCCTCGACATTGCAGGAGGCGGAGGAAGAGGCGCTGCGCCAGACCGTCGAGCATGCGGAACTGGCCGACGGCCAGTCGATCCTCGAACTCGGCTGCGGCTGGGGTTCGCTGTCGCTGTGGATGGCGCGGCGATTTCCGCACGCGCAAGTCACGGCGGTTTCCAACTCGCATTCGCAGCGCGCGTTCATCGAAGGTGAGGCAGCAAGGAGCGGCCTGACCAACCTGCGCGTCTTTACATCGGACATGAACGTGTTCGCGCCCCCGGCCCAGTTCGACCGCATCGTCTCCGTCGAGATGTTCGAGCACATGATGAACTGGCGCGAACTGATGACGCGCGTGCGGTCATGGCTGAAGCCCGACGGCCGTTTCTTTCTGCATATCTTCACCCATCGCACCGGCGCCTACCTGTTCGACCACGCCGATGGCGACGACTGGATCGCGCGGCACTTCTTCACCGGCGGCGTGATGCCGAGCCATCACCTGATCCGCCAGTACGCCGACCTGTTCGAGGTCGAAAAGGAATGGCGCTGGAGTGGCACGCACTACCAGCGCACCGCGCAAGACTGGCTGAACAATTTCGATGCGCACCGCGACGAGATCGAGCCCGTGCTCCGCAAGGTCTATGGCGGCGACACCGCCTTGTGGATGCGGCGCTGGCGCTGGTTCTTCCTCGCGACCGCAGGTCTGTTCGGTCACGCCGACGGCAGCGAATGGGGCGTCAGCCATTACCGGATGAAAGCGTCAGCTTAGACGGACGTTAACTGATTCGTGCTTGCGGCCTGGAGCCGTGCGATTCGCTGCATTCCGATGCAGCCAGATGCCGGGTTCCCGTCGAAACCCGTGCGCGTTAACTTCGATCACGGAATCGGCATTTCCTCACAATCCAGTGAGTCGGCGAAAGCCCTCGCAAATTCAATGCGATAGCGTTGTGTGACATTGAGCCGCCGCGTTGGCGTATTGCATCGCAGCAGACGGTGTTTATCCTGCATTCATCAACTACAAGCTCTCTCGACAACATCGCGAATAACTCAAATTCGCGCTTCAACCTTGAACTGGGGCAATGCTTTCAATGTCTGGACTTCGAACGCGATCGGCATACATCGTTCTGATGTTGTCTGCGATGGCGCCGCTATTGGCTGGATGCAATGAACCTGCGGCGGTAGCCGCAGCTATCGCAGCACCTGCCGAGCCCGAAGTCGGGACCTTCACGGTGCGGCCTCAGGCCCGTGCTATCGTCCGTGAATTGCCCGGCCGCATCGCGCCGACCCGGGTTTCGGAGGTTCGTACTCGCGTCTCCGGTATCGTCGTCGAGCGCCTGTTCCATCAAGGCAGCGAGGTGAAGGCCGGCGATCCGTTGTATCGCATCGATCCGAAGCCGTTCGAGGTCGAACTGCAGGCGAGCGAAGCGGCGCTGGACAAGGCGCTGGCTGCACTCGATCTGGCAACACAGCACGCCAGGCGAATTGCGACCCTGACAAGCCAGCGCGCCGCGCCCGAAGCGGAGAACGAAAAGGCCATCGGAGCCCAGCGCCAGGCGGAAGCCGAAGTCGGCAGCCGCCGGGCCGACGTTGCGCGCGCCAGACTCAATCTCGACTATGCCACGATCCGGGCGCCGATCAGCGGCGTTGTCGGTGCCGCGCTGGTGAGCGAAGGCGCACTGGTGGTGCAGAACGACACCACCAGCCTTGCCACGATTCAGCAGCTCGACCCGATCTACGCCGACTTCACCCAATCCGTCTCCGAGATGAACAAGCTGCGCCGTTTGCTTGACAGCGGCGATCTCGACCGAATTGCCCCCGACGCGGCCAAGGTCCGTCTCCTGCTCGATGATGGAACGGTCTATCCGGTGACAGGCAAGCTGCTGTTCTCCGATGCCAGGGTGGACACCTACACCGGCCAGGTTACGCTGCGCGGGCAGTTCGCCAACCCGAATCGCGAATTGCTGCCGGGCATGTATGTGCGCGTCCTGATCGAGCAGGGCATCGATACCGATTCCATCGCGGTTCCCCAGCAGGCGATCCAGCGCGACGCCGGTGGCGGCAGCGAAGTGTTCGTGGTCAAGGAAGATGGCCGCGTCGCGATGCAGCCGGTCCGCACCGGCGCGGTACAGGACGGTGTCTGGCTGATCAGCGAGGGCCTCAAGGACGGCGATCGCGTCGTCGTCGACGGGTTCCAGAAATTCGTGCCCGGTGACAAGGTCAAGGCAAAAGCATGGATCGATGCCGATGCCTCGGTTGGTTCAATAGCGGGCCCGCCGGCGACGCAAGCGTCTCGCTGAGACAGGAACATGCCTAGCTTCTTTATCGACAGGCCGATCTTCGCCTGGGTCGTCGCGCTTTTCATTTGTTTGATCGGCGCGATCTCGATCCCGCTGCTGGCTGTCGCGCAATATCCGATCATCGCGCCGCCCTCGATCTCGATCTCGACCAGCTATCCCGGCGCGTCGCCCGAAAACCTCTACAACAGCGTAACGCGCCTGATCGAGGAGGAACTGAACGGCGCCTCCGGCATCCTCAATTTCGAATCCACCAGCGACTCGCTGGGGCAGGTCGAAATCATCGCCAACTTCGTGCCGGGCACCGAAACCGGCGCCGCCTCGGTGGAAGTGCAGAACCGCCTCAAGCGCGTCGAGGCGCGGTTGCCGCGCGCGGTGATCCAGCAGGGCATCCTGGTCGAGGAAGCCTCCAGCGCCGTGCTGCAGATCATTACGCTGAACTCGACCGACGGCTCGCTCGACGAAATCGGCCTCGGCGACTTCATGATCCGCAACGTGCTCGGC
>PNLC01000161.1 GCA_013822885.1 Bradyrhizobium sp. | reverse complement strand
TACCGTCGAGGAAGCGATCCAGAGCGGCGACCGCGATGCAGCCTTGAAGGCGATGGCGCGCGCGGAACCCGAACTGATGCAGGCAGCGCAGCGCAACATCATTCACAGGAACAATGCGAGCCGGAAGGTGTCGCGCCTGACGCACCAGATTGCCAAGCTCGCGAAGTGAGCTGACAAGACGTGAGCTGATAGAGACACACATTCGTCAAAAGCCCGGCTTCGCCGGGCTTTTCTTTTTCGGCGACCGGTTGCTCCCTGGTCATTGCGCGCCATAATTGCCCGAGACCCAATCATCCGAGCTGCGATCACGCTGCGCCGTGCGTCATGTGCCGAGCGATTTAGCGTCTGCTGACTAACCGCACGGCATTTTCGTTCGTCTGCCTGCGAAAGCGCCGCTTGGGGAGTTACCCTGAAAAACAATCGCGAAAAACTTCGTCTCGCTAATCACTTATCCACATAGCGAGTACAAGCGATTTGAAAAACGGCTCCGGTAACTATGATTGTAACGGATTCTTAAAAAATTTTGCGAGTGCGGCCAAAATTGTCACGAAGACCGACGATCCGCGATTCTGCACGCTGATTCAAAAACTTGGTGTGGAGTGTCGCGCTTGCAGCATTGCAACACAGGCGAAGAGTCAGACCGCGATGTCGAATCACGGATTGTCAGAAATCACCCGTGGTGTATTCCTTACTCGTTCGCGACGCCCATGGCTCTCCTGACCAGCGCGGTTTGAGACCCAAGAGCGGACGTGCAAATCGGCGGCGGTGTGCGCGTTAGCGACGCTTTCCAAGCGAAGCTGAGTTGGTAACCCATAGCAATATGGGGACGGATGTTCTGTGTCTGAATTTCTTGGCGTTGTGCCTGGTGCGCTTCGGACAGGGGAAATGCGGAGACTGACGACAACTGCAACGACCGGGAACGCGTAGCTCGTGGACGTGTTGAAGACGACAGACTGAGGTAGCGGCGGCGCAGCGGCTGGGCATGTTTATGTTCGGTGGCGGCAGACTGACTTTGAAACACTTTCGATCTGATAACTCGCCGCATGTTCTCGCGGTGAGGGGGGGAGGTAGTATGCTTTACGGAATCATCGCGACATCCGACACGCTCATTTCCATTTCGAACGAGACCGCAGTAGAAGCAGAGGCCTCCAACAGCTCTTTCAGTGAGCCTCCCACGCGAGCTCCGGATCGATCGTCGAGTACGCGCTGACCTCGCGGAAATCTTTCACTCCAGTCTTGATCTGACCAACGGCGAACTCGCCGGACGGAGGATCTTTGCCTGGTGTCGGAGGCCCCGCTTTGAGGTCGCGTCTGGCAGGAACCCTGCAAGGCGATTTCGCATTAGCACTATTACTCTTTCAGAAAAGCTCTCAGGCAATGACAAATATGGAACAGGATCGCTGGTCGCGCGTGAAAGGACGCCTGCGGACGAGCGTGGGCGAAGACGTCTACACGAGCTGGTTCGCGCGCATGGACCTCGAAGGCGTGCAGGACGAAAGCGTGCATTTGTCGGTTCCGACCCGTTTCCTCAAGAGCTGGATCCAGGCGCACTACGCCGATCGTGTCCTCACCTGCTGGCAGGCCGAGATGCCGGAGGTGCACCGTATCGATCTTACCGTGCGCACGGCGATGCGATCTGCCGCGCCTGCCAAGGAGGTAGCCGCACCGGCTGACCAGCGCCGCATCGAGCCGACCAATGGCCGGCACGCGCCTGAACTGCGTGCGACGGCCACCGCGCCGGTGTCCGCCAGTCATGATGCGCTCGGCGGCTCGCCGCTGGATCCGCGGCTGACCTTTGCAAGTTTCGTGATGGGCCGCTCCAACACGCTGGCCCACGCGGCCGCCCGGCAGGTGGCCGAAGGACGCCGCGGCGATCCCGTGATGTTCAACCCGCTCTACATTCACGCCGGCGTCGGCCTCGGCAAAACCCATTTGCTGCAGGCTGTGACGTGGGCCGGCAATTCCGGCAGCGAGCGCAAGGTGCTTTATCTCACCGCCGAGAAATTCATGTACGGCTTCGTCGCCGCGCTGAAGACGCAGACGGCGCTGGCGTTCAAGGAAGCGCTGCGCGGCATCGACGTGCTCGTGATCGACGACCTGCAATTCCTGCAAGGGAAATCGACGCAGGCCGAATTCTGCCACACGCTGAATGCGCTGATCGACGCCGGCCGCCAGGTGGTGATTGCCGCCGATCGTCCGCCGTCCGACCTCGAAAGCCTCGATGACCGTGTGCGCTCGCGGCTGGCCGGCGGCCTCGTCGTGGAAATGGGCTCGCTCGGCGAAGAACTCCGGCTCGGAATCCTGAAGTCGCGCGTGGCCGCCGCCGCGCCCATCATGCGAGTTTCGACGTGCCGGAAGCGGTGCTGGATTATCTGGCGCGCACGATCACCCATAATGGCCGCGACCTCGAAGGCGCCATCAACCGGCTGCTCGCCCATTCCAAGCTCAACGCCCAGCCGGTGACGCTGGAAATGGCCGAGCGCGAGGTACGCGACCTGGTCCGTCCGCAGGAACCGAAGCGGATCAAGATCGAGGACATCCAGCGGGTGGTGGCCCGGCAATACAATGTGAGCCGCTCGGACCTGCTGTCCTCCCGACGGACTGCGAATGTGGTCCGGCCGCGTCAGGTCGCGATGTATCTGGCCAAGACGCTGACGCTGCGGTCGCTGCCGGAAATCGGCCGCCGGTTCGGCGGACGCGACCACACCACGGTGCTGCATGCCGTGCGCAAGATCGAGGCGCTGGTTGCCCGCGATACGGCGCTGTCCGAAGAAGTCGACTCGCTGAAGCGGCAGCTGCAGGAATAGCGCTAAGGGAACAACCTCCCACCCTGTCTCCCTTCCCGCATCCACGGGGAGGGAGAAGGTCTTTCGGACCCTGATTTTCTGCCCCAAAAGTGCGGGAACGGGCCTTGCCTCCCTTGCACCGGCCGGCTATCCGCGCCACCTTGCGGTCCCCCGGGGGTTTGATCAAATGCGGTCCTGATCCGGCTTTTCGGGTTTCCCATGCCGCGGCGCTGCCTCTGAGGGCCGCCCGGCTTTTCCATCTCTGGCGGGTATAGCAATGAAGGTCACCGTCGAACGCGCGCAACTGCTGAAGTCGCTGGGTCACGTCCATCGCGTGGTCGAGCGCCGCAACACCATCCCGATCCTCGGCAACGTGCTCGTCCGCGCCGAAAATGCCAAGCTGTCGCTGAAGGCGACCGACCTCGATCTAGAGGTGACCGAGACGCTGGCGGCGGAAACCGCGACCGGCGGTTCGACCACAGTGCCGGCCCACATGTTCTATGACATCGTTCGCAAGCTGCCCGATGGCTCGCAGATCGTGCTGGAAGCCGATGGCGACCGTTCGGTGCTCGCGATTCGCGCCGGCCGCTCGCGCTTCACGCTGCAGACGCTGCCGGAGAGCGATTTTCCGGATCTCGCCGCCGGCGACATGACGCATTCTTTCTCGCTGGCCGCCGCCGACGTCAAACGCCTGATCGACCGCACCCAGTTTGCGATCTCGACCGAGGAAACCCGCTACTACCTCAACGGCATCTACCTGCACACGGCCGGCAGCGCCAAGGCGGCGACGCTGCGCGGCGTCGCCACGGACGGACACCGGCTGGCGCAGATCGATCTGGCGCTGCCCTCCGGTGCCACCGGCATGCCCGGCGTGATTGTGCCGCGCAAGACGGTCGGCGAGGTGCAGCGGTTGATCGAGGACAATGAAGCCGAAGTCAGAATCGAACTGTCGCAAGGCAAGATCCGCTTCACTCTTGGCAATGTGGTGCTGACCTCGAAGCTGATCGACGGCACCTTCCCGGATTACGGTCGCGTCATTCCGCAGAACAACGACAAGGAACTGATCGTCGACAAGAAGGACTTCGAGGCCGCCGTCGACCGCGTCTCGACCATTTCGAGCGAGCGCGGGCGCGCAGTGAAGCTGGCGCTGTCCGCCGGCAAGCTGGTGCTGTCGGTGACCAATCCGGATTCCGGCAGCGCCACCGAAGAACTGGAAGTCGAATACGCCTCCGACGCGCTCGATATCGGTTTCAACTCGCGCTATCTGCTCGACATCGCCGCCCAGATCGAAGGCGAAGTCGCCGTACTCAAGCTGGCGGATCCCGGCTCGCCGACGCTGGTGCAGGACAAGGAGAACAAGGGCGCCCTCTACGTGCTGATGCCGATGCGGGTGTGACGGTTTCGCGCAAACCGGACCGCGACCTTCCCTCTCCCCTTGCGGCTGGTGCCGAACAAGAACCCCCGCTGTCATACCCGCGGAAGCGGGTATCCAGTATTCACCAGCGCCGGTGAAGAACTTGAGTAGATCGGCGTACTGGATCATCCGCCTTCGCGGATGATGACGGCAGGGGTTGCCGCCACTTTTCCGACTCCTCGGCAATGACGGACCGCATGACCCCCTCCCGCATCCACCGCTTATCGCTGACGCACTTCCGCAACTATCGCGCGGCGAGCGTGCAGGCGCGGGGGGATATCGTGGTGCTGGCGGGGCCGAACGGCGCCGGCAAGACCAACTGCCTGGAGGCGATCTCGTTTCTGTCGCCGGGACGCGGACTGCGGCGCGCGACGCTGGAGGATGTCGCCGACAATCAGGGCGACGGCTCCTGGGCGGTCTACGCCGAGGTCGAGGGCGCGCTCGGGCTTGCGACGCTCGGCACCGGCATCGATGCGCCGGGCACCGAGGCAGCCTCAACCAGCCGGCGCTGCCGGATCGATCGCGAGCCGGTGAGTTCGGCCACAGCGTTCGGCGACCATTTGCGCATGGTGTGGCTGACACCTGCGATGGATGGGCTGTTCCTCGGTGCGGCCTCGGAACGCCGCCGCTTCTTCGACCGGCTGGTGCTGGCGATCGACAGCGAGCATTCCAGCCGCGTGTCGGCGCTGGAGCGCTCGCTGCGCTCGCGCAACCGGCTGCTCGAGGTGCGCAATTACGACGACCACTGGTGCGACGCGATCGAACGCGAAACCGCCGAACTTGCCGTTGCGGTCGCCGCCACCCGTGGCCAGACCGTGACGAGGCTTGCGGCGATGCTGCGCGCGCGCGGCACGGATTCCGCGTTTCCATCGGCAGCGATCATGCTCGACGGCTGGATGGAAAATGCACTGGTGAGTGAACCCGCAACCGCGGTGGAGGATCGTTACCGCGAGATCCTGCGCGCCGGCCGTGGGCGCGACGCCGCCGCCGGCCGCACGCTGGACGGTCCGCACCTCACCGACCTGCAGGTGGTCTACGCGCCAAAGAATATGCCGGCCCGTGACGCCTCCACTGGCGAGCAGAAGGCGCTCCTGATCGGGCTGGTGCTGGCCCATGCGACGCTGGTCGCCGAGATGACCGGCATCGTGCCGCTGCTGCTGCTCGACGAGGTCGTGGCGCATCTCGACCCCAACCGTCGCAAGGCGTTGTTCGAAGAGCTCACAAAGCTCGGCGCGCAGGTCTGGATGACCGGCGCCGACCCGGCCGCGTTCGTCGACGTCGGCGCCAGCAGCGAGATCTTCGACGTGGAGTCTGGTCAGATCAGCCGGCGCGGCTGAGCGCGGGCGCTATCGCGGCTTGCGGGCAGCGATGAACGCTACCGCACTGGCTTACAGCAGGTCCGTAGCCGACCGCCATTTCCCACCGCGACGACTTGCAAAATCGCCCCTCAAAGGCAGCCGAACGAGCGCCCGAATCGCGCTTTTCGGAGCAGCCGGAATCGGCCTGTGGAGGCCTTGAAAAAGAGTAAAAAACCACTAATTATTCAATGACTTGCTGGTGGAGAGATTGCGCTAGGCGCAACACCTCTTTCATGGCACAAATAGATTGATCAGCGCCTCATGTTGCGCAGCTGATTCGGGACACCCTCGAAGGCCTCACATGACAGAACCCGCCCGGCAGACACCTGCCGACACTGAGCATCCCATTCCGGTTGAATATGGTGCGGAATCGATCCGGGTGTTGAAGGGGCTCGACGCCGTGCGCAAGCGGCCGGGCATGTATATCGGCGACACCGATGACGGCTCCGGCCTCCACCACATGGTCTACGAAGTCGTCGACAACGCCATCGACGAAGCGCTTGCGGGTCATGCCACCGCCGTCGAGGTCATCCTCAATGCCGACGGCTCGGTGACGGTGCGCGACGACGGCCGCGGCATTCCGGTAGATATTCACAAGGGCGAAGGAATTTCGGCGGCCGAAGTCATCATGACCCAGCTGCACGCGGGCGGAAAGTTCGACCAGAACTCCTACAAGGTTTCCGGCGGTCTGCACGGCGTCGGCGTATCCGTCGTGAACGCGCTGTCGAGCAAGCTGCAGCTTCGGGTCTGGCGCGACGGCAAGGAACATTACATCGAATTCGCCCATGGCGATGCCGTCGCCCCGCTCAAGGTCGTCGGCGAGGCCAACGGCAAGCGCGGCACTGAAGTGACCTTCCTTGCTTCCACCGAGACTTTCACCAACGTCGAATACGATTTCCCGACGCTGGAGCATCGCCTGCGCGAGCTCGCGTTCCTGAACTCCGGCGTCAACATCGTCCTGTCGGACATGCGCCACGCGGTCGAGAAGCGCGAGGCGATGCATTACGACGGCGGCGTCGAGGAATTCGTGAAATATCTCGACCGCAACAAGAAGGCGATGGTGCCTGCCCCGATCATGGTTCGGGCCGAGATGAACGACATCGGCGTCGAGGCCGCCCTGTGGTGGAACGACAGCTACCATGAGAACGTGCTTTGCTTCACCAACAACATTCCGCAGCGTGACGGCGGCACTCATCTGGCCGGCTTCCGTGGCGCGCTGACGCGCCAGGTCAACGGCTACGCCGAGGCCAACGCGAAAAAGGAAAAGATCGCGCTGACCGGCGACGATTGCCGCGAGGGCCTCACCGCCGTGCTTTCGGTGAAGGTGCCGGACCCGAAATTCTCCTCGCAGACCAAGGACAAGCTGGTGTCCTCGGAAGTGCGCCCGGTCGTCGAGAACGTCCTCAACGAAGCGCTGGCGGCGTGGTTCGAGGAACATCCATCCGAGGCGAAAGTCATCGTCGGCAAGGTGATCCAGGCGGCCGCCGCGCGCGAAGCCGCCCGCAAGGCGCGCGAACTGACCCGCAAGAGCCCGCTCAGCGTCTCCTCGCTGCCCGGCAAGCTCGCCGACTGCCAGGAAAAGGATCCCGCCAAGTCGGAACTGTTCATCGTCGAGGGCGACTCGGCAGGCGGCAGCGCCAAGCAGGGGCGCAACCGCGAGTTCCAGGCGGTACTGCCGCTGCGCGGCAAGATCCTCAATGTCGAGCGCGTCCGCCCGGACAAAATGCTGTCCTCCGAGCAGATCGGAACGCTGATCACCGCGCTCGGCACCGGCATCAGCGACGATTTTTCGATCGACAAGCTGCGCTATCACAAGATCATCGTGATGACGGACGCCGACGTCGACGGCGCCCATATCCGCACGCTGCTGCTGACCTTCTTCTATCGGCAGATGCGCGAGGTCATCGACGGCGGTTACCTCTATATCGCGCAGCCACCGCTTTATAAGGTCGCACGCGGTAAATCCGAGCGTTACCTGAAGGACGAGCGGGCACTGGAAGATTATCTCATCGAGACCGGGCTTGATGAGAGCGTCTTCAAATCCGGCACCGGCGAGGACCGCGCGGGCAGCGACCTCCGGGCGCTGGTCGAGGATGCCCGCGTCATCCGCGCCCTTCTGCGTAACCTGCACAGCCGCTACAATCGGAAAGTGATCGAGCAGGCCACGATTGCCGGGGTGCTGCGGTCGGAAATTTACAGCGATCCGGAACAGGCCAATGCCGCGGCAGCCTATATCGCCACCCGGCTCGATGATCTCGCCGACGAGGTAGAGCGCGGCTGGCAGGGACATTTCACCGAGGGACAAGGATTCCAGTTCGAGCGCACCGTGCGCGGCGTGAAGGAAGTCGCCATGATCGACGATGCGTTCCTGGGCTCGGCCGACGCGCGCAAACTCGACGACTACACGCCGAAGCTGCAGAAGCTCTACGAGAAGTGGGGCAAGCTCCGCCGGAAGGACTCCGAGGATCCTATTCACGGACCCGTCGACCTGTTCGACGCGGTCACCAACGCCGGCCGAAAGGGCGTAACGATGCAACGTTACAAAGGCCTCGGCGAAATGAACCCCGGTCAGCTCTGGGAAACCACGCTCGACGCCAACGAGCGTTCGCTGCTGCAGGTAAAGATCAAGGAGGTCGACGAGGCCGACGACATCTTCACCAAGCTGATGGGTGACGTGGTCGAGCCGCGCCGCGAGTTCATCCAGGATAATTCGCTCAGCGCCAACGTCGACGTGTGAGGCATCGAGCGCCCGTGCCGCCCATCCAATACATCGTTGAAGGCGGCCACCGGCTTGCGGGCACGATCGAGCCCGCCGGCAACAAGAACGCGGCGCTGCCGATCATTGCCGCCGCGCTGCTCACCGAGCATCCGGTCACGCTGGAAAACGTTCCGCGCATCCGCGACACCGAGACGCTGGTCGAACTGATCCGCTCGGTCGGCGCATCGGCCGAATGGCAAGACCGCAACC
>PNLC01000160.1 GCA_013822885.1 Bradyrhizobium sp. | reverse complement strand
GGGCCGAGACCATCGCCTATCCCGACTATGTCGCGCTGGGCGGCGAAGCCGGTGCCCGCGATGCCGGCAAGCTGCGGCTGGAAGGCAAGGAATACGTCGTCGCCGACGGCGACGTGATGCATTTCCGGTTCAATACCTGATTGATTGGTCATTCCGGGATGGTGCGAAGCACCAGACCTCAGATGTGCAATTGCACATCGGGGAATCTCGAGATTCTCAGGTGCGCAATTGCGCACCATAGTTCGACGCTATGCATCGCCCCGGAATGACAAGCCCTAGCGCATCTGTCCCTGATCGCGAATCGCGCCGAGATGTTCGTTGATGCGGAAAACGATCAGGATGAATTCCGCGCCGATGCGCGCAAAGATCACGCCGACGACGACGCTGGCGATCGAGGACAACAACATGATGAATCCGTAGAACGGACTGATGGCCATCGTCGAAAGCGCCGACAGGATTCCGGCAATCCCGAACAGCACGATCACCGCCATGATGAGCCAGTAGAACGTCTTGATGATCGTGGGTGTTATGAACCTATCCCACTGAAACAGATCCTGAAAGTCGAACATCGGCGGTTCTCCGGCGGGTCAAGTAACCTGGTTCCATCGGACATACGGCTAACCCCGAAAATTGCTTCGGGCAAGTCGAGGTCGAACGCCACGCGTGGCGCTCGCCCTCGGCGAGATAGCTATGCGGATGGGCGAGTTGAGAATGCCGCAAATAAGGGCCACAATCAGGCCCTCCACAGGAAATACTCAATCCACAACGCAATCCGAATCCGAAATTCATGACAACGTTGACCTTCGAAGACTTCAAGCCCGGCCATTTCGGCACCTTCGGGCCACGCCATGTCACACGCGAGGAAATTTTGGCGTTCGCCGCCGAATACGATCCGCAACCGATGCATCTGGACGAGGCGGCCGCCAATGCGTCGATGCTGAAGGGACTGTCCGGTTCGGGCTGGCACCTCGGCTCGCTGATGATGCGGATGCTGTTCGACGGCTTCATCGGCCGCACCGCCTCGCTCGGCTCGCCCGGCGTCAACGAGATGCGCTGGCAGGCGCCGCTGCGCCCGGGTGACGATCTCACGCTGGATGTTGAAGTTGCGGAGGCCAGGATTTCGCGCAGCCGTCCCGAGACCGGCATCGTGACCTTCAAGGGCACGATTCGCAACGCGGCCGGCGTGGTGCTGTGCCAGATGGAATCGCCAATCATCGTGCGCCGACGCGCCGAGACGGGAGCGGCTTAGCGATGCGTTACTTCGAGGACGCCGTGATCGGCGCGCAGCGCGAGTTTGGCTCGTTCACCTTTACCGCAGAGGACATCAAGAGGTTCGCCGCCCAGTTCGATCCGCAGCGCTTTCACCTCGATGAGGAGGAGGGGCGCAACTCCCTGTTCGGGGGACTGGCCGCCTCGGGCTGGCACGTCGCCGCGGTCTGCATGAAGCTTCTGGTCGCCGACGGCCAGCGCCTGGCTGCCGAGGCTGCCGCGCGCGGCGAGCAGGTCGCGGTCGGCGGACCCTCGCCGGGATTTCGTGAATTGCGCTGGATCAAGCCGGTGCTGGCTGGCGACACCATCCGCTATTCCAGCCGGGTCGAAACCAAGCGGACCTCGGAGAAGCGTCCCGAATGGGGCATCCTGCAGATCCGCAATACCGGCACGAACCAGCGCGGCGAGGTGGTGTACTCGTTCCTTGCGACCGCCTTCGTGCAGCGGCGGAATCCGGGGGCCTGAGCTCGCACGCCCGACATGGTTAGCGAATTGCTGGCCGGGCTCGTCGCTACCGACGGAGCCGCGGAACTAATTTCTCGCTAACGCATTTTGAACCTATTCCCTGCCATATGCGTCTCAGGGGAAGCACCGAGGGGATGACCATGGCAGACCGCAGCGGCCTGAAATTCGTCGGCTTTATCTTCGCCACCGTCACGATGGCGGTGATGCTCACCACCGCAATGGTGGTCAAGACCTATGCCGACGGCGGTTACACGATCGAGAATACCTCGTTCGTCAGCGAATAATTTCAAACCTGGTAACCATGGTCGCTGATTCGCAAGAGAATCAGCTGCTCCAGATCAGCGCCATCACCACCACGGATGCCAGCAGCAGTCCGATAAATCGGATCGCAATGCTGCCGACGCTTTGCTGTGAATGTTGCAGCGGAATCCGATCCGCATTGTCGGGCTGAACGCTTTCCATCGACAATATCCCCAGTATTCCCGCACTCGGCACTCACTCCCGGTGAAGACCGCTGCCCTTGATTGCGACTCATACCCGGTAGTCCAGATCAGCTCGACCAAACGAAACCGCCGCGCTCCCGTTGTGAGGGAGGCGGCGGCCGGTCAGTCTTTACGAATGCGCCTAGCTGTTGCGCAGTCCGTCGGCGGCGCGCTTCCACTGCGTGACGTTGTCGGCGATCATGCGCGTCGACTTCATCGCGGCCTGGCTGAGCTGCGCGTAGCCGGAGATTTCGCGCTGAACGCGCTGGCCTTCGGCATGCAGGAGGTCGCGCAGGCTTTCGAGTTCGGAAATCAACTTCTCGATTTCCGCCAGCGAAGTTCCGGCGACGCGCTGGATCAGCGAATTGACGTTGTTGACGGTGGCCTCCGCGCTCGGATCGAGCGGCGTGGCTTCCGCGGCGATCGGTGGGCGGCGCAGATAAGCAATGTCGTTGCGAACGAAATCACGGATGCCGGCTTCGACTTCGGTGACGGCAGCGAGATTGGTGTCGCCTTCCTCGGTGGCTTCGATTTCTTCGGAACGAATGGACGCGTTCATCGGCTATTCCTTTGTTTCGCTTTCAAGCAAGCGCGGACATCCCCGCACGACGAATTTATGCAATGGCATCTGCGCTTCTGATTTTGACCACATCTGGGCCAATATGCGGCAATGCTGGATCATTCTCGGTGGCTTGGGCCTCTGGGCCGGAAAAGTGGCGGTGATTGGCCTACCAGCTGCGCTTGAATCCCGCGCTGACGCTCGTGCTGGCTGCGCCGGAGGGCGTTTCGCCGATCGAGCCGGAGATGGTGACGCCGTCGAGCAGCTTCTGCTCGGCACCGACCCTGCGCAACCATTTATCGTCCGAGGTCGACATGGTCTGCCCCGCGACGAAACTGGTGCCGGTGTCGGAGCCTCGCAGACTGGTCGGCTTCGTAGCTGCGCGTGGGGTGGCTGATGATGCCGGGTACCGGCACCATACCCTGCTGGATCAGGTTGTAGCCGTTCTGCAGCGTCAGCGAGTATTGCTCGTCGAGCGGCAGCGACTTGCTCAAGGTGGTGCCAAGCCTGCTCCGCTCCTGGCCGGGATCGACGCGGGCCTCGACCGAGGTCTTGTCCCAGATCGAGCCTATGCCGGGGGCGGATATCGCCGCCCAGGCGGTGCCGGACGATTGCGGCAGGCTGCCGCCATTGGCGAGTTTTTCGGAAAGCTGTTCGGACGTGGTCAACGTGCCTTGCCGGGCGACCGTCATATCGGCGCCGATTCGCGTGTCCCAGAAAGGCGTGATGGATTGCTTGACCGACACCGCGGAGGTGCCGTTCGACCGGTCGCTGGACGACCAGGAGGCTTTTGGGTCATCTGCGCTGTTCGCCGCGGCGCTTTTCTTCGGCTCCGGAGCCGTCAACGGCCACAGGTCGGTGTTGAGCAGGCTCCAGTCGAGCTTGCTGACATCGATGTCCTTCATGATGTCGACGTCGCCGGCGTCGGGCGTGGCCGCAGCCTCTTCCTCCGCCGCGGCCGTATCCGCATCTTCGTCTGCTGGCGGCGTCTGTGCCGATGCCGCCAGAATCGCCGCCAAAGTTACGCCGGCCACCACAAGGGGCAGCCGCGCCCAGTTCATTCGTCGTTTGGAAGTCATTGCCCGCCCGCATTCCCAGTCCCGCCAAGGATGCGTTTATTCTGGTGCAAAATTATGACGGGTGCGAATGCAGGGAGATCACACAACCGTCATGGCCGGGCGTAGTCGAGCTTGCTCAGACTACGTGCGCGTGTCGCGCTCCCGGCCACCCACGCCTTCCTGGGGCTGGCAGAGAAAGACGTGGATGCCCGGTCAGCTCGCGAAAGCCGCGCGCTTGGCCGGACATGACGAACGGTGAGATCGGTAAGCGCTACACCGCCATGCGGGGCAGGTGGATCGGATAGCCCACGGTCTGCTCGACCAGATCGAACGTATCGACGAGGACGCGGAAGTTGGTGAGGCGGCCCGCCCTGAACTGGGCGAAATGCGCGATCCGCAGGCTGATCGGCTTGTTCGAATCCAGCGCCGTCATCGAATAGCGCATCATCGAGGATGCCGAATCGACCCCCAGCATGATCGATTCGCGGTCGAAGCGGTGAACGCGGAAATTGTCCGCGATCTGCCTGATGACGTCGATCACGGCCGCTCTGCCGCGGCGCGAACCGAAGAACGGAAACATGTCGACCGGGCCGTAGATCGCCCAGTCGACGTCCTCGTCGAGCAGGGTTTCGAGATCGGCGGGCTGGCGTTCATTGATCGCACGATGCAACGCGCGCGAAAAACGCCAGAGGCTGTGCTCTGTCATTTCAGTCTGTCCTTGAAACTGGCTTGCAAACAGCAACGGCCCCTGTGGGCGTCAACATCGACGCCGTGGCAGGTTGCTGGGGTTCATTATTTGAAGCTTGAAATAGGCGTTTTCAGCCAAAATACAATTGTCATATTTGCATTGCACAAATGCGGCGATTCCGAGTGTTTGCCGATCACTTAACGGTCATGACGGCGCGCGGGTGATCGGTTCGGCGGCGACGGCGGCGTCGCGAATTGCGATCGCGCCGAACAGCATGGCGCCGCAGATGGCACCGATCGCGGCGCCGATCGGCATGAAGTTGAAGAACACCAGCATGCCGCTATAGCCTTCAAAACTCGTGGTTTTGAAGATTCCTACCCAGGCCAGACCGGCGCCAATTCCAAGTGTCGCGCCTCCCAGCGTTCCCAACGCCAGACCGAGCAAAGCCAGCAGCGCAATCTTCATGTGCGATTGATGTCCGGAGAGAGCCTTGTGGTGTGTCACGGCCGAAGCCATCAGGTTCAACGGTGCCGGGAAAAATCGGTATCGTCATTCCGGGCGCGTTGAAGACGCGAAAACAATGCGCAATCGCGCACCTGAGAATCTCGAGGTTCCCCGATGCGCAATTGCGTATCTGACGTCTGCGCCTTTCGGACCATCCGGAACGACGACGGAGACGACCGCCTAGATCCCGCTGGACCTTCGCCCGGTCAGAATCGCCGCGACGTCGCGCTCGAGCAGCTGCTCGACCAGATCGAAGGTATCGATGATTTCCCTGATCTGGCTGATCTTATCGTCGCGCAGCGTGTAGAAGGCAGCGACGTCGAACTGCACCATGCGCTGGTTGATGTTCTTGCGAAAGAACACGCGAATGTTGGCGGCGACCTTGTCGCCCTCGATCACCAGGATCGGCACGTCGCAGCGCATCTCGGAATAGCGGGCGGCCACGGCCTTCCACATCTCGCGCATTTCGGCCTTGCCGCGGCGATGACCCATATGGGGGAGGATATCGACCGGGGCGTTGGCGAGGAATTCGACGTCGTCGGTGACATACGCCAGCGCGCCCTCAACGTCGCCGGAGTACAGCGCCTTGAAGAACTCCAGCATGCGCTGACGATGAGATCCCTCAGTCATTCGTCGCTCCGGCCCTTGTTCTACCCGACTCGCGCAGCTCATCCATTGTGCAGGCAGCGGCGGCGGGATCAATCAGCAAAGAACACAGACTATCCTATGTTCCTGGTTTCAAAAGGGTTCACGGCTATCCGGGTACCGCGCCAGGGCCCGACTCCACAGCACGGTTGCCGAAGCCTTCATGTGCACGCACTGCCCGACGCCCGCGCTTGCGGCGGGTGCGATGCCGGTCTCCGCAGGCGGCAGGCGCCCGACTCATCGCCGCATTGTGGGCCGAACGGCGTCGGGATCAATTGGCAAAACTACGGGGATGACCGAAGTTGCGCCTGGACGAATGCGCGCATGAGCCGCCGCAGGCCGGCACGGCGCGGCCGGGAACGATTCCGCCACCCCCCGCGTTGGTGTTTCCTTGATAACGGAGACCCAGATGACCAAATCCATCCCGCCCGTTCCCGAGGACAACCAGAGTCACAAGGGCCCCGGCAGCGCCCCCAGCGTGCCGCTCGACACCACCAAGGGCCATCGCGACGACGAGAAGAACAATATCCGCGAGCAGGCCGAGCACGGCAACATGACGCAGAACACCAGCAACCGCAGGTCGGGGTGAGCGGCTTTCCAGAGTCGAATGTCAAACAGCTCTCGCTCGTCATCATCCGCGAAGGCGGGTGATCCAGTATTCCAGAGCCGCCTGTGCTTGAGCCGGTACGCCGCGGCGTACTGGGTGCCCCGCCTTCGCGGGGCATGACAAGTGGCGGGCACAACTTCGCGTTCTCGCGGCACGAGGTGCCCGAGCCTTGCAGGACGTTTGTCCCTCCAAAGGAAGAGGGAGCAGGGAAAGCCGGGTGCCCTCAGCACCCGCGATCGTGCGCACAAAATGCACACGGGTGACCGCAAGGTGCGCCGGAACACCCGGCCTTCCCTGCGCGATGGTTTTACGGCTTATAACGCGCTCTCCCTGGAGACGAATTCCTCTTGCCTCCATCGCTGACGAATTAACGATCCGCCGAAGCCCGGTTGGGCCCGACAAATCTCCGCCAGCTTGACACCAGCCACGGGTGCCAGGACCACACGTCTATATTTTGGCATTCGGTGAAACACGCCGAAACTAAGAAAACCCTTTAAAACAAGCGCTTTTCGGCTACCCTGATGCAGGGCGTTTCAGCGGGCTTCACCAAATCTAGGGCCGGGCCCAAGACCTTCGACAGGATCGCAACCAGACCGAAGGCCCTCAGCCCGTCCATGGCCCCAACCTTTCGGAGCTGAAACCATGTCGGACATTATCACGAACACCGACCCTGCCGCCACCAGGCGTGCTCGGAATGGCAGCGTCATCCTGACTAACCGGCACTGCGAAAAGCGAGTCACCAGCCGGACCAAGATCTACGACCGCAAATGCCCCGGCCTTTATGTGAGTATCACCGCGGCTGGCGTGGCGACCTTCTCCTTCAAGTTCACCGATACGGCGACCGGAAAGCAGCGCACCGGCTGGTTGGGCGTCTACAATCCCGAGACCTTCGCCGTCGAAGATGCCCGCAGCAGGGTCTACGGTCTGAGGGGCACCGGCGCTGCGGCGCTCGCCGAAACCTTTCGCGACCGGAAATTGCGGCAGGCGAAGCGTGGCAAGACCGTCGACGAGATCATCGAAGAGCGGATCGCGTGGATGAGGGCGCCGGTCCGCAAGCCCGACGGGGAGCTGCGGCCCCGGCTCGAAAGCTGGGAGAACGTCGCCAGCCATCTACGGCGAAACCTCAGTCCTCGGCTTGGCAAGAAGAACGCCAGCGAAGTTACCAAGCACGATCTCGCAACGCTCTCGAACGATATCGTGGCAGGCAAGCACGGCGGCAAGGGCTCGGTGAGCAATGCCCGCCATATGCGGCGCGCCGCCTCAAGTCTGTTCAATTGGGCAGCGGAAGCCGGCCGCGACTACGTGACCGCCAGCCCTTGCGTAAACCTGCCAAAGCTTGACCCCGAGCATCCGCGCACGCGCGTCCTCTCCGAGGATGAGATCAGAATCTTCTGGCACGGGCTTGACCGGAAAGACCTGCCCTGGGATCGCAAGACCTGCCTCGCCCTCAAGTTCGAGCTGGCCACCATGCTGCGTACCGGCGAATTGCTGGCCGCGCACCGCGGCGAATTGTTCGACCTCGATGGCGAGAACCCGCGCTTTGAGGTCCCACTCAAGCGGGTCAAGAAACGGCGCGTGATCCAGCAGCCGCTTTCAGAGCTGGCTGTGGAAATCATTCGGGAGGCGCTGGAGGACGGTAAGGAGTACGTTTTCCCCAGTCCGCTCGGCGATCAGCCGATGAATCGGAAAGTCATGGCAACGGCCCTGCGCGGAACGAAGCAGAGGGGCGAGGTGAAGACGCCCGGCATCTGCGCACTGCTGGACATGAAGCCGTTCACGCCGCACGATCTGCGCCGGACGGCGGCGACCTTGGCCGGCGATCTCGGCTTTGACGATGCGTGGATCGCGAAATGTCTCGATCACGCCGCGAGCAAGAAGCAGGAACAGGCTGTGCCCAGCGTCACCGGAAAGGTCTACAACCACTCGAAACGAATGAAGGAAAAGCGTGCGGTGCTGGACGGCGTTGCAGCCGAACTACGGCGTATCGTCGGGAAGGATAGGGCTGGTTCGACCAAGCCAATAAGGGGAGCGATGGGTAGAGGAAGAGATGAGTAGAGGACCCATATCGCCAGCTTTGAAGGCGCTGGTCTTTCATTTCACCGATACGATTAATCTGCCCTGGATACTGGCCAGCGGCGAGCTGCGGCCGACATGGATCAGTGACACCGGCATTGGGCGTACGCGATTCCTGTGGGGCACTACGGACCCGGACGGCGACCTTACGTCAGGTCCGCAGAGACGACTTCACGGC
>PNLC01000159.1 GCA_013822885.1 Bradyrhizobium sp. | reverse complement strand
ATGTGCGTTCTTGCGCATGACTGCGGGTGCCGAGGGCACCCGGCTTTCCCTGCACCCTCCGCTTTCGAGGGGCATCGCGATCAACAACCTCGGGCGCCGTCCGCGCCCCGAAATCGCAATGTCATGTCCGGCTCGAATAATGCACAACGGGGATCGAATGGCGCGCCCTGCCCGCCGCGCTCTGCCGCGTCGGGGCGCTTTTCGCGGCGCGCGCGGACTGATAATCTGCTGTCATTTAATTATGGGATTTGATCAGAGATGCGCAGGGCTTTTGACGGAATGAGGTATTCGGCGCTGGCGTTTGTGATCGCGCTGTTCCTGGTGACGCCGGCCGCCGCTGAGAAGCGCGTCGCGCTGGTCATCGGCAACTCCAGCTATCAAAACGTGGCGCGGCTCGACAATCCCCGCAACGACGCGGCGCTGATGGCCGAGACGCTCTCCGCGCTCGGCTTCACGCTGATCGGCAGCCGCGCGCAGCTCGATCTCGACAAGTCCGCGATGGATCTGGCGGTGCAAAACTTCGGCCGGCAAGTACAGGGCGCCGACGTCGCGCTGTTCTATTACGCCGGGCACGGCGTCCAGGTCTCCGGCTCGAACTATCTGGTACCGGTCACGGCTAATCCCACACGCGAGGCCGACGTCGATTTTCAGATGATGGACGTCAACCTCGTGCTGCGCCAGATGCAGGGGTCGGGCACCCGGCTCAACATGGTGATCCTCGATGCCTGCCGGAACAATCCGTTTGGGACGCGCGGCCTGCGCGCCGCCGACGGCGGCCTCGCCCAGATGCGCGCGCCGGAAGGCACGCTGATCTCCTACGCGACGCAGCCCGGCAACGTCGCGCTCGACGGCACCGACGGCCACAGCCCCTACACGCGCGCGCTGGCATCGACCATCAAGCAGGCCGGCGTCGACATCTTCCAGACCTTCAACCAGGTCGGCCTCGCGGTAAAACGCCAGACCGGCGGATCACAGCAGCCCTGGGTGTCCTCCTCGCCGATCGACGGCAACTTCTATTTTGTGCCCCCCGCCCCATCGGCACAGGTCGCGGTCGCGGCTCCGCCCGAAGAGCGGCTGGCCTCCACGCTGCGGCCGGATCCCGACCGCGTCCCGATCAAGGATCCGATCCTGCTGCGCGAACTCAGCGACCGCCTGTTCGAACTCAACTACGATCCGGAGGCGCCAGACAGCAAGAACGGCATGCGGCAGGCGATCACGAAGTTTCAGGAGAAGGCGAGGATGACGCCGACCGGCGAACCCACCGAAGGCGTGCTGACGCGGCTGCGGAAGATGGAAGACCTGAAGCCATGGGGCTCGATCGTCTACGGCCCCGACAGCGCCAAATGGGGAATGTCCTGGAATCATGTATCGAGGCGGGCGGCGATCGACGACGCACTCAAGAATTGCGGTGGAAGCAAATGTCCGCTCGAATTGAGTTTCTACGGAGCGCGGTGCGGCGCGTTTGCGATCTCGGACAAATCCTGGTCGCTGGTCCAGCGCGATACCGTTGCGCGCGCCAGGGACGCCGCGCTTGACGAGTGCGGCAAGTCCGGCAAATCCTGTCGCATCATTGGCGCGGTATGCGCCGACGGGTCCGGCCGCTAATTTTTCATTGAGACACAGGAAGCACCGTTTATGCGAGATGTCATTCGACATTCCACGGGGATTGCGCTGCTCGCGCTTTTCGTGTCGGTCGCATCGGGTGCCGGGCTGGCGCAATCCGGCAGCGCCGGCGGCAGCATCGGCAATGACGAGAAATCGCTATCCGGTTCGCGCGAGCCGCCACCGACGCCCGAGGCTCCCGCACGCCGCAGCAAGCCCGAGGCGGAAGATCCGCGCGGCGCATCGCGCAGGAGCGGCGGTGGCAGCGGTGGCGGCAACAGTTTCGATGGCGCGTGGATCGTGAGCTCCGTGGGCGTCACCTGTTCGGGCACCAGCAGCAACGCCGTCGTCGTCACCAGCGGCAAGATTATCGGTCAGACCGCCAGAGGCACCGTCAGTCCCGACGGCAGGGTGTACGGCACCTCCACCGGAAACGGCATCAGGGTCATCACGGTCGGCCGCCTCTCCGGCCGCACCGGCGGCGGCACGTTCCGGCAATCGGATGGCTGCACCGGAAGGTGGACTGCGGCTAAACAGTAGCGTTGTTACGGGTCAATATGGATGCGCGCTCATTTGGACATTGGACATTCAGGATGGAAACTTCAGTTCGACGTTCAATCGGAACGACACTCGTTTCGCTAATGATCTCCGCCGTCATGTCGGGTGCTGCGCTGGCACAGTCCGGCAGTGCCGGCGGCAGCATCGGCAACGACGAAAAATCGCTGTCCGGTTCTCGCGAGGCGCCGCGCGCGGTCGAACCATCAAAGCCGGCACGCCGTGCCAAACCTGAAGCCGACGAGCCGCGCCGCGCATCGCGCAAGAGCAGCGGAGGTGCTGGCGAAGGCAGCGGCGGTGGTAATTTCGATGGATCGTGGGTTGCCGTTGCCGTGGGCACGCCCTGCGGTAGCAGCAGTGAGAGATTTGTCATTTCCAGCGGCAGGATTTCGGGCGACTTGAGCTCCGGATCGGTCAGCCCCAATGGGGCCACGCGGACCGGCGGATCCGTCCAGGGTTTGAGCTGGACCAGCACCGGTCGCTTTTCGGGCCGTACAGGCTCCGGCTCGTTCGTGCGGTCCGATGGATGCACGGGACGCTGGACTGCTTCTAAACAGTAGCAAATCCCGTGAGCGGCAGAAAAAGCGAATGGTTCTAACGACTTCGGCTCGCCTGAATTATGGCTGTCCACAGGCCTCAATTATACCCCATCCGCTCCGGAATTGCGGCTAATTGCGACCCCACTCTCCAACCAGATTGAGTGCACGTAGCGTTGCGTATCAGTACCGGGGATGTAAATGTCAAAGCGTTCCGCGCAGTTCGTCGCGGCTCTCACCGTCAGCGTTCTGGCTGGAGCCAACCTCGCCACCGTGACGGACCTCCGGGCGCAAGCTGCTACCGCCGACGATTGTCTGACCGCGCCAAAGGGCGCGACCACGCCGGGCAGCCACTGGTATTATCGCATCGATCGTGCGACCAAGCGTCAGTGCTGGTATCTTCGCGAAGAGAGCGACAGGGCTGCCGACAAGTCCACCCGCGCCACACCGCCCGCGAGTTCGGCGGCAGCCGCAGAGCCTGCGGCACAGCCACCGCGCACGATGACGCCGAAGGCGGTTTCAGACGCGCGCGCGGAATGGGTCTCGCAGCAATCTCGCGCCGAACAGGCTGCTCCCGCCAATCCCGGACCGCAAACGATCGGCGCCGCGCCCTCCATGCCAGCGGTTCAGGATGGCAAGCGCGGCATCGGCACCAACGTGCTCGCGCCGGCTCCGGTGGCCACGAGCCGATGGCTCGACAACAATCAAAGTGCAAATGCCGCAAGCAACCCTGCCAATGTGCAGACCATTGCCGCGGTCACCGAGCCAGCCGCCGATCAACAACAGGACGCCGAGCCCGCACAGCAACCAATCCTGCAGTCGACACTGCAACCACAGCCCGCAACGGGGATTACATTCGCCGCTGCAGACCCGTCGACGACAAAGCCGACCGCATCGCTGCAGATGTTGCTTGCGGTGATGGCTGCCGCGCTTGCGCTGGCCGGCATCATCGTGAGCCTCCTCTTCAGGCTTGGCCGCGTTCGCGCGCGTCGCGCCATGCGACGTCAACGACTTGCAAGGTGGGATGCGGTAAAAAGCAAAGGGAAGCGTTCGGCGCCGCCAACGCGTTCAGCGCCGCCGAAACGTACCGCGCCGCCGACACGTGCAGCAGCGCCGGCACGTGCAGCGCCACAGACACGCGCAGCGCCACAGGTGCGTCCAGCGCCGCAGATGCGTCCCGTGCAGCCGACGTTTCAGCGCGAGCGCGAGGAGGCTCTGATAGGGCGCCCCGAAACCATGTACGCGCCGCGCCAGCAAGACACGCGTCCGCGCCAGCAAGACACGCGGGAGCGGCAGGTGAACGACATGCTGGCCCGGCTCGCCCGCAGCGCGCAGCGCTGACGGAAGCTGCCGTAACCGCTATTTTTCGAGCTGGCCCTGCAGGTTGCGAACGAACTCGGTCAGCCCGGTGCGGCGCTCGCGCTTGAGCCGCTCGGCCTTGAGGATCGACTGCACCTCGGCGAACGCATCATCGACGCTGTGGTTGATGACGATGTAGTCGTATTCCGCCCAGTGGCTGAGTTCATGGGTGGCGCGGCTCATGCGCCCGCGAATGACCTCATCGGAATCCTGCGCGCGGGTATGCAGCCGTTTCTCGAGATCCGCAGCCGACGGCGGCAGGATGAACACCCGCACGACGTCGGCGCTTGCCTTTTGGTGCAGCTGCTGGGTGCCCTGCCAGTCGATGTCGAACAGGACGTCCTGTCCCGCCGACAATGCCGCTTCGACCGGCGCGCGCGGCGTACCGTAGAGATTGTCGAATACGGTGGCCCATTCGAGCAGTTCGCCCTGCTTCACCATCGTCTCGAATCTCGGCTTGTCGACGAAGAAGTAGTCGCGGCCCTCGACCTCGCCCGGTCGCGGCAGGCGCGTCGTCGCGGAGACTGACATCTTCAGGCCCGGCTCGCGCTCGAGCAGCAGGCGCGACAGCGTCGTCTTGCCGGCGCCCGACGGCGACGACAGCACGAACATCAGCCCTCGCCGTTCAACCCCATCGAAACCAGCAGCCGTCATCGCGTCACTCCAGATTCTGGACCTGCTCGCGGAACTGCTCGACCACGTTTTTCATCTCGAGCCCGGTCTGCGTCAGTTCCAGATCGTTCGATTTGGAGCAGCAGGTATTGACCTCGCGGTTGAATTCCTGGGCGAGGAAATCGAGGCGCCGGCCGACCGGCCCGCCCTTTCCGATCATCTCGCGGGCCTGGGCGACGTGCGAAGCGATACGATCGAGCTCTTCGCGGATGTCGGCCCTGGTCGCGATCAGGATCGCCTCCTGATTGAGCCTGTCGGGATCGAAGCGGTCGGAGGTTTCCAATAGCGCCGCAACCTGCTCGGCCAGCCTCGCCCGGATCGCCTCCGGCTTGCGGCCGGGGGCCGCCTCGGCCTTCCTGGCCAGCCATTCGATTTCATCCATGCGCTGTAGGAGGATTTGCCCGAGCGTCACGCCCTCGCGGCGGCGCATCTCGACCAGGTGAGATAGTGCCTGTTCAAAGGCAGCGCCCGCCGCATCCCTCGCCGCCTTGTCCTCCGCCTCGTCGCTTTCGGGTTCGACGACCTCGATGACGCCCTTGATGCTGAGCAACCCGTCGATGCTGGGCGCCACGGCGTCGATCTTGCCGGCGAGCACGCCCGCGACCTTCACGATCGAGGCAAGCACGTCTTCATTGATGCGCACTGCGGAGACGGCGTTGGCGCGCTTGAGGTTGAGGTTGGCGTAGACCGTGCCTCGCGAAAGCACCTCGCCGGCCCGCTTTTTGGCAAAGGCCTCGAGTTCGTCCCAGCCCGGCGGCAGCCGCAGCCGCAGATCAAAACCCTTGGCGTTGACCGATTTCAGCTCCCACTCGAACGCATAGGGGCCGCTGGCACCGTGGCTCCGGGCAAAACCGGTCATGCTCGATAGTGCCATCGCGTAAACTCTCCGAAAGACAGGGGGGCGAGACTCGAAGGAGACTGCGGGACCTTAAAACGATTTCCGCAAAAGTGGAATTGCGTTCGGGGAACGGCCCAACCGGCCGGGGACGGATCAGCGCCTGGCGTTAGCGCTGAACCACCGGTGGCGCGGCGTTGGTTTGCGCGGCACCCTGGCGGCCCGGTGCAGCCGCAGGTGCAGCAGGTCGCGCCGGCGGCTTTTTCGCTGCCCCCGGCCGCGTCGTGGTCGCGGTCGGATTGGTGTCCGCCGGCACCCCGGCCGCAGTTGGCGGCGGCGCGTCCTCGCTCGGCTCGACCGTGTCGTTTTGAATTTGCTTTTCCAACGCCCGCAGCTTGACGACGTTTTTCTGGTGCTGGTCGTAGGTTTCGGTGAAGGCGTGCCCGCCGGTTCCGTCGGCCACGAAGAACAGGTCGCGGGTGCGCGCCGGGTTGGCGGCGGCTTCGAGCGAGGCGCGGCCCGGATTGGCGATCGGCCCGGGCGGCAGGCCTTCGATGACATAGGTGTTGTAGGGCGACGGCTGGGTGATCTCGCTACGCCTGATCGGCCTGCCCAGCGTTCCCTTGCCGCCGACCAGACCGTAGATGATGGTCGGATCGGATTGCAGCTTGATCCGCTGCCGCAGCCGATTGGTGAATACCGCCGCCACCCGGCTGCGCTCGTCGGCGCGGCCGGTTTCCTTCTCGATGATCGAGGCCAGCGTGATGAGTTGCTCCGGCGACTTCACCAGAACATCGGGATTGCGGCGTTCCCAGATCTCGGCGAGCACGCGCTTCTGGGTCTGCTGCATGCGCTGGATCACCTGCTCGCGCGCGGTGCCGCGCGGAAACTTGTAGGTCTCCGGCAGCAGCGTGCCTTCGCGCGGCAATTCCCGCACCGAACCCGAGAAGATGTCGTTATCGATCAGCCGCGCCACGATCTGTTCGGAGGTCAGGCCTTCGGGGATGGTGACAGAGTGCTGCACCACCTTGCCCTCGACGATGGTGGCGATGACGTCGCGCAGGCTGGCGTTTTTCTGGAACGAATACTCGCCGGGCTTGAGATCCGAACTTGCCTTCAGCGCAAAGACGCCGCCGATGAAGGCCCAGGGATTGACGTTGATGACGCCCTCGCGCAGCAGCACGTCGGCGATATCGCGCTTGCCAGCCCGCGCCGGAATGTTGACGATCTTGTCGTCCTGCAGCGGCCCCGGCGTTTCCAGCATCTGCCGGCCGTAATAGTACGTGGTTCCGGCCGCGATCATCATGATGATCAGGATGGTGAAGATGGCATTGCCGACCACCACGAACGGATTGCGGGCGCGCTCCGACCGCTTCGGCGGCGGCGGCACCTGTTCGGGCTCCAGCGCAGCGCGCGGGCTCCGTGGTGAAATGGGCGGCCTCTCACTCATCGATGCAACCTGAATCCTGTCGGTTCAATCGCGGCCTGGCAATTACAGCCAATAGCATACGCCCGGATGTAGAAATCGTCGCTGAATACGGCGAAACGGTGGAGTCGTCTCGAACACTTGCTAGTCGGTCACGCGGCGAACGATCACGGAGGCATTGGTACCTCCGAAACCAAATGAATTCGACAGCGCAACGTTGATCTCGCGTTTGCGAGCCGTCTGCGGCACCAGGTCGATTGGCGTTTCCACCGACGGATTTTCCAGATTGATGGTCGGAGGAACAATGTTATCGCGAATCGCAAGGATACTAAAGATCGCCTCGATCGCGCCAGCGGCACCCAGCAGATGCCCGGTCGACGATTTGGTCGACGACATCGACACCTTCGAGGTGGCGTTGCCGAGCAATCGCTCGACCGCACCGAGTTCGATCTCGTCGCCGATCTGCGTCGAGGTTCCGTGCGCATTGATGTAGTCGATGTCGGAAGCCGACATTCCCGCGCGCTTCAGCGCGGCGGTCATGCTGCGGAAGGCGCCATCGCCGTCCGGCGCCGGCGAGGTGATGTGATAGGCATCGCCCGACAGGCCGTAGCCCACCACTTCGGCATAGATCTTCGCGCCGCGCTTTTTCGCGTGCTCGTACTCCTCGAGCACCACGACGCCGGCACCCTCGCCCATGACAAAGCCGTCGCGATCCCTGTCATAGGGGCGCGAAGCCTTCTCCGGCGTCTCGTTGAAGCCGGTCGAGAGCGCGCGCGCTGCACAAAACCCTGCCATTGCCAGCCGGCAAATTGGTGACTCGGTTCCACCCGCCACCATGACGTCGGCGTCGCCGAGCATAATCAGCCGGGAGGCATCACCGATCGCATGCGCGCCGGTCGAACATGCGGTCACGACAGAATGGTTGGGGCCCTTGAGGCCATGCTCGATCGAGACATAGCCGGAAGCGAGATTGATCAAGCGCCCCGGAATGAAGAACGGCGATACCTTGCGTGGCCCGCGCTCCTTCAGAAGCAGCGCCGTATCGGCAATCCCGGACAGGCCGCCGATCCCAGAGCCAATCAGCGTGCCGGTGGCGCATTTTTCTTCTTCAGTGGCCGGATGCCAGTCGGCATCGTCGAGCGCCTGGCGCGCCGCTGCCATCGCGAAGATGATGAAGTCGTCGACCTTGCGCTGGTCCTTCGGCTCCATCCACTGGTCGGGATTGAAGGTGCCGTCGCTGCCGTCGCCGCGCGGAATCACACAGGCGATCTGGCTGGAGAGGTCGGCGACTTCGAAAGTCTCGATCCTCCGGGCGCCACTCTCGCCGTTGAGGATACGCTTCCACGTTGTGTCAACGCCGCAGCCGAGCGGCGTAACCATGCCCAGCCCCGTGACGACAACCCGTCTCATGTCAAAAACTCCAACCCGAGACTTGCGGCCCAAAACAAGAAACCGGGGGACCGTTGGACAACGGCCCGTCCGGTTCTGTCTCTACCCGCCCGGGACGTCAGCTCTTCGCGTTCTTCTCGAGAAACTTCGTCGCATCGCCGACGG
>PNLC01000158.1 GCA_013822885.1 Bradyrhizobium sp. | reverse complement strand
TCGCGAAGCTCGATCAGCGTGGCGAGCTTGGCGGCGCGGCCGAGGATCGGTTCAGTGACTTCGCCGGTGAACTTGCCGTCTTGAACCTTCAATTCGTTGGCGCGGTTTTCCTGGAAACCGATTTTGGCGGCGACCGCATTGGTGAACAGCGTGAAGCCGCCCGAGATCAGGCAGGTCCAGGCGCCGTTCGCGCGCATGGTGGAAACCAGTTCGCGGCCCCCCGGCGTTGTCTTAATGCGCTTTGCCAGTACTTCGTCGACCACGCTGACCGGCATATCCTTCAGCAGCGCGACACGCTCGCGCAGCGCCGGCTCGAACTCGATCTCGCCGCGCATCGCGCGTTCGGTGATGGCGGAAACATGCGCCTTCAGGCCGGCGAAATCGGCCAGTTCGTCGATGCACTCCTGGCCGATCATGGTGGAATCCATGTCCGCCAGAAAAAGTTTCTTGCGCCGGGCCGCGACAGGTTGCACGACAATGTCGATCGGGAAATCGCCGCGGGCCGCTTGCAGGCGCCTTTCGATCGCCTTGATGTCTTCCGGGCCTCTGACCGGGCTGTCGAAGGGGATGTCGACCGCGACTTCGTCGAACAGCCATTGCGCCGTTCCGGGCGAGGGGAGAACGGCCAGCGCGCCGTCGACGATCGTGCTGTCGAGCGCGGGATTGACCGGATTGCAAATGAGGGTAGCGACCAGGGACATGCGGACCAATTCGCCAGTTTTGGGCAAGGCCGTGCTTATCGCAGGGCCGACTGCCAGCGGCAAGTCGGCGCTGGCGCTGGAGCTTGCCCAAAACACTGGTGGCGTGGTCATCAACACCGATTCCATGCAGGTCTATCGCGATCTCCGCATCGTCACGGCGCGGCCGACGGCGGAGGAGGAAGCGCGCGTGCCGCACCGGCTCTATGGCCATGTCGACGCGTCCGTGAATTACTCGGCGGGCGCCTGGGTGGCGGATGCCGCCACAGTGCTATCGCAGGCGCGCGCCGAAGGGCGGCTGCCGATCTTCACCGGCGGTTCCGGCCTGTATTTCAAGGCGCTGACGCGCGGCCTTTCCGCGGTGCCGCCGATCCCCCCCGAGGTGCGCGAAGCCGTTCGCGCGCGGCTTGAGCACGATGGCGTCGAGGCGCTGCATGCCGAACTGGAGCGATGGGACCCTGTGTCGGCTGAACGGCTGAAGCCGCGCGATCGCACCCGTATTGCGCGCGCGCTGGAGGTGATCGAAGCCACCGGCCGCGCGCTGACCGACTGGCACCGCGAAGGCCTGCCGCCGCTGCTGCCTCGGAGCGAATTCTCCGCGGTGTTCCTCGCGCCGGAGCGCGATCAGCTATACGGCCGGATCGATGCGCGGTTCGATGCGATGCTGGCCGCAGGCGCGCTTGAGGAGGTCGAGGCGTTGGCCGCGCGCAAGCTCGATCCCCTGCTGCCGGCGATGAAGGCCCACGGCGTGCCGGCGCTGATCCGCCATTTGCGCGGTGAAATCACCCGCGACCAGGCCGCCGAGATCAGCCGCGCCGATACCCGCCACTATGCCAAGCGCCAGTTCACCTGGTTCCGGCACCAGCTTACGGAGTTCGAATGGGTGGCGCCGGAAGCGGCGCGGGGGTGGGCAGGAGGTGCGGCAAGAAGTAACTAGTTGTTCACTGTCGATGTTCCCAATGTGGGAATTTTGGTGATCCCGTGGTGGGAACGTGATATGGCTATGAGTATAATTGCAAGGAAGGCACTTCGAACCCTCTGGGAGCGATACCCTCAAGCCGAGAGAACGCTCGGCACTTGGTATCAAATCGTTTCCAGGCGCGAGTGGAATGGGCCTGCGGACCTGAAGAGAGCTTTTGGAAACAATGTGGACTTCGTGGGAGACAACAGGGCCATCTTCGATATCGGCGGCAACAAGTATAGGCTTGTCGTCCACTTTTCCTTCAAGTTCAGAACTGCGCTCATCAAGTTTGTCGGCACACATGCAGAATATGACGGCATTGACGCAGAGACGGTGTGATGATGGACGTAAAGCCCCTCCGTAATGAACGGGACTACGACTGGGCGATCCGTGAAGTATCGCGCTATTTCGAATCCGAGCCGGAGCCCGGCACTGCGGAGGGCGATCGCTTCGAGGTTTTGTCGATGCTTATCAAGGCTTACGAAGATGAGCACTTCGCGGCCAGGCATGGCGATCCAGTGGATGTGCTGCAATTTGCGATCGAATCCATGGGGAGGTCCCAGGCCGAATTGGCCAGCCTGATCGGCCGAAATCGCGCATCTGAAATATTGAATCGTATCCGGCCCCTGACGCTGGACATGATCCGCACCATCAGCAGGGAATGGAATCTCCCGATCGACGCATTGGCAGCCCCGTACGATCTGGTCCGCGCGCACGCGTGAACTGGGAGCCATGCGCTCGGGCACGCGCAAAAATACTCGCCGAACGCCGGGAACCCCGCTAAGCTGCAAAGATCGCGCTATCAGCGTCCTTCCCTTGACTTCCCGGGATCGGGCGGTATAACGGCGCAATCTTTGGTAAGTTAGAGCCTTCAAATGCGTAATATTATTACCAAACTTCTTATCGTAGTCGTACCCAGGCGCACCGCCGGGGGTGGCTGAGGCCATCCCAAATCAGGCGGTGTGCATGGGGCCTCTGGGGCCCTTTTTTATTTCCCGAAACAGACACTTGAAGAAGCCGCTGGCAACAGCGCGTCCGGAGCAAGCCAGGAGTACGTCATGACCGACAAGAGCCACGATCCGAACCAGATGACCGGCGCCGCGATGATCGTGCGCGCGCTCATCGATCATGGCGTCCAGCACCTGTTCGGCTATCCCGGCGGCGCGGTACTTCCGATCTATGACGAGATTTTCCAGCAGAGCGAGGTCGAGCATATTTTGGTGCGGCACGAGCAGGGCGCTGGCCACGCCGCCGAGGGCTATGCGCGATCGACCGGCAAGCCCGGCGTGGTGCTGGTAACGTCAGGTCCCGGCGCCACCAATATGGTGACGCCGCTAACGGATGCGCTGATGGATTCGATTCCGCTGGTCTGCATCACCGGGCAGGTCCCGACGCATCTGATCGGCAACGACGCGTTCCAGGAATGCGACACCGTCGGCATCACGCGTCCCTGCACCAAGCACAACTGGCTGGTGCGCGACGTCAACGATCTGGCCAAGGTGCTGCACGAGGCATTCTATGTCGCTACCTCGGGCCGTCCCGGTCCGGTTCTGGTGGACGTGCCGAAGGACGTGCAGTTCGCGGTCGGCACCTACCATCCGCCGCGCAAATCCGACGTGCACGTTTCCTACACGCCGCGGGTGAAGGGCGACGCCGCGCAGATCCGCAAGGCCGTGGCGCTGCTGGCGTCAGCCAAACGGCCGGTGATCTATTCCGGCGGCGGCGTCATCAACTCCGGCACCGAAGCATCGAAGCTGCTGCGCGACCTGGTCGAGGCAACAGGATTTCCGATCACCTCGACGCTGATGGGTCTCGGCGCCTATCCGGCGTCCGGCAAGAACTGGCTCGGCATGCTCGGCATGCACGGCACCTACGAGGCCAACATGGCGATGCATGATTGCGACGTCATGCTGTGCATCGGTGCGCGCTTCGACGACCGCATCACCGGCCGCGTCGACGCGTTCTCGCCTGGCTCGAAGAAGATCCACATCGACATCGATCCGTCCTCGATCAACAAGAACATTCGCGTTGACGTGCCGATCATCGGCGACGCCGCCAACGTGATGGGCGACCTGCTGCAGGTGTTCAAGGCGGAAGCGAAAAAGCCCGACATCAAGGCATGGTGGCAGGAAATCGCGGTGTGGCGCGCGCGCAATTCGCTCGCCTACAAGAAGAACAACGATATCATCCTGCCGCAATACGCCATCGAAAGTCTGTTCGCGGCGACGCGCGGCCGTGATACCTACATCACGACCGAGGTCGGCCAGCACCAGATGTGGGCGGCGCAGTTCTTCGGTTTCGAGGAGCCGCATCGCTGGATGACGTCGGGCGGTCTCGGCACCATGGGCTACGGCCTGCCGGCCGCGCTCGGCGTTCAGGTCGCGCATCCCGACAGCCTCGTGATCGACATCGCCGGCGACGCCTCGGTGCAGATGACGATGCAGGAAATGTCGACGGCCGTTCAGTACGAACTGCCGATCAAGATCTTCATCCTCAACAACCAGTACATGGGCATGGTGCGGCAGTGGCAGCAACTGCTGCACGGCAACCGGCTGTCGCATTCGTACTCCGAAGCGCTGCCGGATTTCGTCAAGCTTGCGGATGCGTTCGGCTGCGTCGGCCTGCAGGCGATCAAGCCCGGCGATCTCGACGGCGCGCTGAAGGAAATGATCAGCGTCAAGCGCCCGGTGCTGTTCGATTGCCGCGTCGCGACGCTCGAAAACTGCTTCCCGATGATTCCGTCCGGCAAGGCGCATAACGAAATGCTGCTGCCGGTGGAAGCGACCGACGAAGCCACCGCCGCGGCCTTTGCCGGCGGCAAGGCGCTGGTGTGAGGATTCGGGTGTGAGAACGCCGGCCACAATTTCCGCTGTCATCGCCCGACTAGATCGGGCGATCCAGTACGCCGCGGCGTCTCGGGCTAGTTCGAGCGTCTCTGGAATACTGGATCCCCGCCTGCGCGGGGATGACGAGCACGCAAGAGGATAGAGAAGTGTTTGATCTCGCCGAACTCGAACGCGCACACGAGATCGTGGGGCAGGCCGTGCCGCCGACGGCGGCGCATACCTGGCCGCTGTTGGCGCAGCGGCTGGGTACCTCTGTCGTGGTCAAGCACGAGAACCACACGCCGATCGGCGCCTTCAAGGTGCGGGGCGGGCTGGTCTATCTCGAACGGCTGAAGCGGGAGCGCCCGAACACGCCCGGGATCATTTCCGCCACGCGCGGCAATCACGGGCAGAGCCTCGCATTCGCGGCCGGCCGCCATGGCGTTCCGGCCGTGATCTATGTGCCGCGGGGCAATTCGGTCGAGAAGAACCGCGCCATGCGCGCGTTCGGCGCCGAGCTGGTCGAGCATGGCGAGGACTTTCAGGCGGCCGCCGAAGAAGCCGCGCGCCACGCCCAGTTCGCCGGCCTGCACATGGTGCCGTCGTTTCACCCGGACCTCGTGCGCGGCGTCGCGACCTACGCGCTCGAGTTGCTGCGGGCGGCGCCCGACCTGGACGTGCTCTATGTGCCGATCGGGCAGGGCTCGGGCATCTGCGGCTGCATCATGGCACGCGATCTGCTCGGGCTGAAAACCGAGATCGTCGGCGTGCAGTCGACCGAAGCCCCGTCCTATGCGCTCTCGTTCGCGGCCGGTGAGGTCGTCACCACCGAGACCAGCAACACGCTGGCCGACGGCATGGCCACGCGCGTTCCTGTCGCGGAAGCGCTCGCGATCATTCGCAAGGGCGCCTCACGCATCGTGCAGGTCACCGATGACGAAGTCGCCGCGGCCGTTCGCGCCTACTGGACCGATACGCACAATCTCGCCGAAGGCGCGGGCGCAGCCCCGCTGGCCGCGGCGCTGCAGGAGAAGGACAGGCTCGTCGGCAAATGCGTCGGCTTGATCCTGTCCGGCGGCAATGTCGATTTTGATCTGTTCCGCAAATGGATAGCGCCGGAAGCCGCCGCCGCGCACAGGATCGCGGTGTGAGAAGATGGCAACCTGCGCACCACAAATGCACCCGTCATCGTCCGGCTTGACCGGACGATCCAGTACGCCGCGGCCTCTCGATCGATCTGAGACGCCGGCGAGTACTGGATGCCCGCCTTCGCGGGCATGACAACGGAGAATGACGAGGGGACGACAATGAACCAGCCCGCATCGGCCTACTTCCTGGAAGAGCGCCACGATCCCAACGAGACGCACACGCTGTCGGTTCTCGTGCAGAACGAACCGGGTGTGCTCGCGCGCGTGATCGGGCTGTTCTCCGGCCGCGGCTACAACATCGAAAGCCTCACGGTTTCCGAAACCGAAAGCCAGAAACATCTCTCCCGCATCACCATCGTCACCACGGGGACGCCGATGGTGATCGAGCAGATCAAGCACCAACTCGACCGCATGGTGCCGGTCTATCGCGTCGTCGACATGACGATCACCGGCCGCTCCATCGAGCGGGAACTGGCGATGGTGAAAGTGCGGGGCGGCGGCGACCATCGCGTCGAGGCGCTGCGGCTGGCGGATGCCTTCCGCGCCCGCGTCATCGACGCCACGATCGAGAGCTTTGTGTTCGAGATCACAGGCAACTCGGCAAAAATCAGTCAATTCATCGACCTGATGCGCCCCCTCGGCCTTGTCGAGGTGTCGCGCACCGGCGTTGCCGCGATCGGACGCGGGCCTGAAGGGATGTGAACCATGCTGGCGCGGGACTGGTACTACAATCAAAGACGGCAACTCGGCCTCGATACCGCGGTCGCCTCGATCTACGACCGGCATGACGACAGCGACCAGCGCGCTCGCGCGGCGCTGAACATGCTCGGCGTGCAGAAGGGCTGGCGGGTCGCCGATATCGGGTGCGGCAACGGCGTGCTGGCCTGCGAGGCAGCGCTGATGGGGGCCGAAGTCGACGCCATCGATATTTCTCCGGCGATGCTGGCGCTCGCCAACATCCAGGCCCGCGATCGCAAGGTGGCACTCCGCACCCAGCCGGCCGGCATGCTGAGCTTCGCGTACCAGCCGAATTCCTATGATCTGATCGTCAGCGAGTTCACGCTGCATCATCTGCCTGACTTCTGGAAGGCGGTGGCGCTGGCGCGGATCCACGCGGCACTGAAGCCCGGCGCCAATTTCTACCTGCGCGACATCGTCTTCGTCAGCATGCCCGACGGCACCGAGCGCAATGTCGAACAGTGGGCGGACTTTTCGATCAAGAACCACGATTTCGAGCGCGACAGCGTGGTCACCCATATGCGCGACGAATATTCGACCTTTGGCTGGGTGATCGAGCGCATGCTGACCGACATCGGCTTCACGCTGGAATCGGTCGACTACCATGCGCCGCTGCACGGCACCTATATCCTGCGCAAGCCCAAGCCCGACCAACCGAGCTAAAAACCAGCAGAGCGAAGAACCAACAGAGTCACGACAGCGGCATGCTCTTCATGCCGCTGTCGAAAGCTTTCTCAGGTCTTAGAAAACAGATCCAGCCAAAAGGTCGCTTGAGGCCTGCATGTCGCATTCGCTCCTGATCGCCTTCATCATGTTCGCCACCGTGATGTTCTTCACGCCGGGGCCGAACAACATCATGCTGCTGTCGTCGGGGCTGACCTACGGCTTTCGCCCGACCATCCCGCACATCATGGGCATCACGGTCGGCTTTGCCTTCATGGTCGGCGCTGTAGGCCTCGGGCTCGGGACCATCTTCATCGCCTATCCGGTGTTGCAGACCATCCTGAAGTACGCGGGCGTCGCCTACCTGGTCTACCTCGCCGCCCATATTGCGATGTCCGAGCCGCCCTCGGCCGAGCAGGACAACAGCCGCGGGCCGATGACGTTCTGGGGCGCGGCCATGTTTCAGTGGGTCAACGCCAAGGGCTGGGTCATGGTGATCGGCACCATTACCGCCTATGCCGCGATCGCCGCCTATCCCTGGAATATCGCGATCCAGGTGGCGCTGAGCCTGTTTTTGGGGGTCCTGTCCTGCACCGCCTGGGCTCTGTTCGGTACGGCGCTGCGGCCGGTCCTGACCTCCCGGCGGGCGGTCCGGGCTTTCAACATTGTCATGGCGGTACTGCTGCTGGCCTCGCTCTATCCGGTCTTCATGGACGTATGATGCCGCAGTGCGGCATGCAGAAACGGGTTTCCCCTGAACGGAAAAATGCTCTAGACAACGCCGGAAATTCGCGGGCGACCGGCGGTCCTATTCACCCAAATGCCTGATTAACCGGCCGATTTGGCCATCGACTAAGGAAACGACCATGCGTGTTTATTACGATCGCGACGCCGACCTGAACCTCATCAAGGGCAAGAAGGTCGTCATCGTCGGCTACGGCAGCCAGGGCCATGCCCATGCGCTCAACCTGAAGGACTCCGGCGTCAAGGAAGTGGCCATTGCGCTTCGCAAGGGCTCGGCCTCGGCCAAGAAAGCGGAAGCCGCCGGCTTCAAGGTGATGGAAGTCGCCGAGGCCGCCAAATGGGCCGACCTCGTCATGATGCTCACCCCGGACGAGCTGCAGGGCGACATCTACCGCGAGCACCTGCACGACAACATGAAGAAGGGCGCAGCACTCGTGTTCGCCCACGGCCTCAACGTCCATTTCAACCTGCTCGACCCGCGCGCCGACCTCGACGTGCTGATGATCGCGCCGAAGGGGCCCGGCCACACCGTGCGCTCGGAATACCAGCGCGGCGGCGGCGTGCCCTGCCTGATCGCGATTTCGAAGGACATCTCGGGCAATGCCCACGACCTCGGCCTGAGCTATGCCTCGGCCATCGGCGGCGGCCGCGCCGGCATCATCGAGACCACCTTCAAGGAAGAGTGCGAGACCGACCTGTTCGGCGAGCAGGTCGTGCTCTGCGGCGGCCTGGTCGAATTGATCAAGGGCGGCTACGAGACGCTGGTCGAAGCCGGCTACGCCCCG
>PNLC01000157.1 GCA_013822885.1 Bradyrhizobium sp. | reverse complement strand
ATGCACGGAACGAAAATCCTGGAGGAAGCCGACCGCCTGATGACGGTCTGCAATTCCTGCCGCTATTGCGAAGGTCTCTGCGCGGTATTTCCGGCAATGGAGATGCGCCGCGCGTTCTCCGACGGCGACCTCAACTACCTCGCCAATCTCTGCCATTCCTGCGGCGCCTGCTACACCGACTGCCAGTTCTCGCCGCCGCATGAGTTCAACGTCAATGTGCCGAAGACGCTGGCCGTGGCGCGGGCCGATTCCTATGCGGCGTATGCATGGCCGCGCGCGCTATCGGGCGCCTTCGAGCGCAACGGCCTCGTCATCAGCCTGGTTGCCGCGCTCAGCGTTGCCGCCTTCATCTTCGGCTTTGCCGCCTACCATGACCGCCAGGTGCTGTTCGGTATCCATACCGGCCCCGGCGCGTTCTACAAACTGATGCCGCACAATGCGATGGCGGCGCTGTTCGGCGCGGCGTTCCTCTATGCGATCGTTGCCCTCGTCATGGGCGTGCGCGCGTTCTGGCGCGACATCGGCGAGCCCGTCGGCATGAAGACCGATATGGCCGCGCTGCTGCAAGCAATCCGCGATGCCGGCGAACTGCGCTATCTCGATGGCGGCGGGGTCGGCTGCTTCAACGAGGATGACCGCCCCACCGATCGCCGCAAGCTCTATCACCATTTGACGTTCTACGGCTTTGCGCTGTGCTTCGCCTCGACCTGCGTCGCCACTCTCTATCATTATCTGCTGGCACGCCAAGCGCCCTATCCATGGTGGGACCTGCCGGTGGTGCTGGGCACGCTCGGCGGCATCGGATTGTTGATCGGGCCGATCGGTCTGCTGGCCGAGAAATCGAAGCGCGATCCCGCGTTGATGGATGAGACCCGCCACGGCATGGACGTCGCGTTCATCGTCATGCTGTTCCTCACCAGCCTGACCGGCCTGGCGCTGCTGGTGCTGCGCGAGACCGCCGCGATGGGCCCGCTCCTGGCGCTGCATCTCGGCGTGGTGTTCTCGCTGTTCGTCACCATGCCCTACGGCAAGTTCGTGCACGGGATCTACCGGTTCGTAGCGCTGGTGCGCTACGCCATGGAGCGCAAGGCGATGGCGCACGGCGCGGCGGAGTAAGCCACGATTCCTCTCACATAGTGGTTTGTCATGCCCGCGCAGGCGGGCATCCAGTACGCCGCGGCTTATCGGCTCTATCGCTGTGATCTCTGGGATACTGGATCGTCCGCCTTCGCGAACGATGACCAGTGAACAAATCGCGATGGCTAACAATTCCTTACCCGGCTGGATTAACCGTACTTCCAAACTTTGCCGCGTCATGGCCGCGCTCGCCGCTAACCTGCCTTATTGAATCCCATGATCGTTCTGCGGTGCAGAGCCGGGCATTCGTCCGGCTCCGGTCAAGCATCTTCGGTCGAAAGCGCAAGATCATGATGAGGATCTGTCTCATCGTTATCGGCCTCGGCGTTCTCATTGCCATGGAGCTGGGGACGCCATCACGCTCGAAACCAAGCGAGCTGGATCCGTTCGAGCAGCTGAAGCTCGACGCAAGCGCATCAGGCGACACCTTGAAGAAGGGTGATCGGCTGGAAGTCCACCACCTGCCGCAGGAAGCACCGGCTCAGCCGATTGCACTTCACGAAACAGTATCGTCGCCGCCACCGGATCTGATCGCCATGCTTGCGGAGAAGAACTCGGACGTCGTTGGGTCCACTCCAAGCGCAAAAAAGGACGTGGCCAAAAAGTTCAGGCCCAGGCCGAAAGACGCAGCTCCCAGCAAGCCGGCGGCCAAGCTCGCCAATTCCGGCAAGGCCGCAAAGACAGAAAGGAAGGCGGTGGCCGAGCTCAAGCCGTGCCGCCCAAATGCGTTCGACGAGCTCCTGCAGGCGCTGAGCTTGTCCTCGCGATGCCAGACATAGCCGCCGCGGGGACGAGCGCAGCAGCATTAGCGGGAGGGCGGCGGCGTTGGCTTCGTGCACCCGGAATTGGCTACCGCCTTTTTCTGTGCCCTCCGCTTCTTGGTTGCGGTCTCGAGTGTTCTCAATGGCTGCAGTTGTGTGTTGAAGGAGGTGCTCAGCAAATTCTCGAGGCGGTCCTTGTACTCGCGTCCACAAATCCGATCCTTGGCCTTCATCGCTGCACTCCACTGCATTTGCGCAACGCGCCCCGTGACGGTAACCGGCGGAGGCGCTGCCTGTCGGAACTAGCGACCGTTCAAGCCCGCAAATTCAAGTCGGGATGCACGATCTGCGGCAGCGTTCCTGTCCGATCATCATCTGGCCAAAATTGGAATCGCGCCTTCCGCGATCAAGCCCTGTTCGCGACTCTTCACTCGCCGCATTGTCAATCGGCGTGCAAAACCACCACAAGAAATAAAATGGCTCGCGCCGTCAGATCATTGGGCTGTGACTTGATGTGGATGACTTGCGGTTCCTCCCTACCCGCTGTGAACAGGCAGGAGAATGGCGATCAGTACCGCTCCATGATCCGCTCGAGCTTCCTGCTGAGCAGCCACGACAGGCCGAGGAACAAGACCAGCATCACGATGCCCAGACCCGAGGAAGCATTGTTGATTGACTTCTCCGAGAACTGACCAAAGGCATAGCCGGCCGAGACAACGGCGCCGGACCAGAGGCCCGCCGCAACGAAGTTCAGCGCCAGGAAGGTGGACCAGGGTAGCCGCGATATTCCGTACGCAAATCCCGCCAGCCCGCGGATGCCGTGTGGGAAGCGATGAAACAGGATCATCCAGGCATAGTGACGATCCGTCAGCCGGACCACGGTTTGCACGGGGCGCTCGAAGCGCGGATAGCGATCAAGCAGGCGGGCCCCATAGCGTCGTCCGATCCAGAAGCGGATGACGTCGCCGGTGAAACTGCCGAGCCAGCAGACCACGATCAACGTGCCGAAGCTCAGCGCCCCCGCATGCGCGGCGTAGCCCGCGAACAACGCCAGCAGCAGGCTATGCGAGGCCGCATAGGCAAACATGAGGCTGTAGGCCACATCGCCGTGCTGGCGGATGAGCTCGAGGAACGATGTCAGATCCGATGGAAACAGCAATGTAAGATCACCCAAACTCGTTCTTGTGAATGTTCCCCCTGACGAGCGGGTTCGGTTTCGACGCTAGCAGCCGGCGGAAAGATGCGGAAGCCAACACGCTGGCCACGGGCTCGGCAACTTCGTCGCACCCCTGACGGCCGGACCGAAGCGTAGCTGCGCGCGCGCGGCGGGCTACTTTAGTCGAACCAGCCGCGCCCGTTAGACCGGATGAAGTTGTGGCCGGGGAGTCAGGCTCGACCCAGCGGACTCCCTGCGCGAGCGATAGGCCTGCAGCACCCTGCCGGACGTCTCGACGTCCAACCGGGCGAACTCCGCTTTCATCGCGTCAAGATCCCCGGTCGCAATCCGGTGATCCGGGGCGCCAAGAAACAGCAGCGCCAGGGTCGTCGCCCAGGACAGGTCGAGGGCTTTTGCCAGAATCAGCAAGGCTTCCTTGTCAGCGGCCAGCATCGCCCGCTCGACCACGTCCACCGGCAGCGTGCACAACAGCGATAGCGCGACGACCGCTTCATCCAGTTTGCGCGTCTGGGCGTACTCGAGCAGCTGGGCTTCGCCGAGGTCGCCTATCCGGTGCTTCGAACCTACGGCTTTCTTTGCGGTGAAATAATTCTTCGACGCAGGGCCAAACATCGCATGCAGCGATCCGGCGACGTCAGCGACGGCATTGCGCGCTTCAGGCCGCTCGAATTGAAGTTTCTTTCGAACATCGTCGGACGCTTTTGCGATCAGTTGCTGGAACAGGTGCCGTGGGATGTCCCGTCGCCGCCCCAGATGCTCGGCCAGGATGGAGTCATTCTCGGAACGCTTGATCAATTGCAGAAAGCCTGAATCCGAGAAACGTGCGCCGGTGTTGACAGCGACGGAATTTACGACCTTCTGGTCGCCTCTCTCCACGAGCACATCGGTGACCGGCTCGTCGATGGACTTCCGTCGCGAAATGGCGAAGAGATGCTGCTGACTTTTGCAGCGCGCGTTCGCGACCAGCACCTGGTTTTCGAGCCGCTCGGAATAGCGAAGTATGGGGCCGGCGACATCGATTGAATCGTCGCAAGCGAGCTTGTTGACCATCTGGATCGGCGCCTGGTCGCTGCGGGCCAACCGCCTGGCGAGTTGGCAGCGTGCAGCCAGCTCGATCTCCTCCGAGAGGCGCCCGATCAATTCCCCGAAGATCCAGATCTCGCTTTCGGTGTACCGGCCCATCAGCAGCATGTCGGTTGCATGCCACAAAGCCTGCAAACGGCTTTCGGGCGTTCCCCTGGAGATGGCGTCGTTCAACTCCCGAAGTATGGACATCGGTGACCCGAGCTGCTTTCCGCTGCTCACTCGCAACTGTGTGATGGAGGTTTCACTGGTCCGGTACCGGTCAATCCGGGAAGGACTCCGCACTCGGATTCTTCTTAGGGAATGCGGAGCGGCAGAACGGGCGTGTGAGGCCCGTCGTCAGCCGCAGCATTGAACGCTTCAGCGTGTGGCCAGAAACTTTCTTGTTCCCGGCAGAATTCTGCGACCAACAAGTTAACGGAGCCTATGCATTTCTACGAGATCAGCACGGCATACGTGCTGACCGCTCCAGAATTGATATCGGAAATCGGCAAGGATCGACGCGACGCAAGCGCGGTGCGAGTGGCCGCTACAAATCCACCACGACGTAATCGCTCTCGACCGTCACGGCGAGCGTCTCGGCGACATACGGTCCCTTCACCACGCTCGACCCGGGCTCGACGTTGACCGGATAGGCGCGGGCGCGAAAGCGCTTCGGGTCGCAGTAGGATTGGCCGGTGCGGATGTCGAATTCCCAGCCGTGCCAGGGGCAGCGGATGATCTCGCCGAGCCTGGTGTATTCGATCTCGCCGGGATCGGAGGATTGCGCGAGACCGATCAGCGGCCCCTCGCACAACGCCGCGCCCTGATGCGGGCAGCGGTTCAGCAGGCCGAAGAATTCGCCCTTGATGTTGAAGATCGCGATCGGCCGCTCGTCGATGGTGAGGAATTTTCGTGTCCCCGGCGGCAACTCGTCCACCGGGGCAATGACGTGTCGAACCATCAGGTAATCCCGTACAGCTTCCTGGCGTTGCCGAGATAGAACGCCTCGCGATTGGCGTCGCTGACACCGGCCGGCAGCACACGCGACGGCTCGTCGAAGTCCCAATGCGGGTAGTCGGTCGCGAACAAGAGTTTGTCCCAGCCGATCCACTCGATCGTCTCGAACAGGTGTTCGCGGCGCTCCGGATCTTCCATCGGCTGCGTGGTCCACCAGACGTGGTCGCGGATGTATTCCGACGGCCTGCGCTTGAGATGCTGCACCTCGCTGCGCAGCTTCTCGAAGTGCTTGTCGAGGCGCCAGGCGAGCGACGGCGCCCAGCCGAAGCCGGCCTCGATCATCACCATCTTCAGTTTCGGGAAGCGCTCGAACACGCCTTCAAGCACGAGGCTTGCCAGCGCGGTCTGCTGGCACTGCGCATGGCCGACCATCTCTTCGATATAGAAGCTCGGCCAGCCCGAGGGCGTCAGCGGATTGCCGCCGAAGCCGAACGCGTGGACGCCGACCGGCAGCCCGGCCTCCGCCGCCGCCTCGTAGACCGGCCAGTAGCGGCGCTGGCCGAGCGGCTCGACGTTGCGGGAGAGCAGCAGCACCTGCACGTAGTTCGGATCGCCCGCGCGCTTGCGGATCTCGGCGGCAGCGGCCACGCCATCCTCATTGGCTACGACGATCGAACCCTTCAGGCGCTTGTCCCTGCTGGTCCATTTCTCGATCTGCCAGTCGTTGATCGCGGAACAGACCGCCCCGGCCAGATCATGGTTGCGCAGGCCCTGCCCGCTGTTGAGCGGATTGAGCACGCCCAGCGCGACATTGTAGGGATCAAGCAGCTGCTTCTGCATGAAGGACAGCGAAGACCCCTGCGGCCCGCCTTCCGGCGGCCAGGCGTCGCGGCGCGAGGCATTCGGCTGCGCCTTCGGATAGGGCGGCCCTTCCATCATGCCGTGATAGGCCTGCTTGCCGTAGGTCTGGAGATGCGCGTGCCAGCGCTTGGCCATGAACGGATGGAGTTCGTCATTGGTGGCGCGCGCCGGGTGGATGTCGCAATCGGCGATCGCGGTCTTGATGCTGGTGGAAGTCGACGACTCGGGGCGGAACTGGACGTTCATGGCGTCGTCTCCTTCATCTTCAACCGGCCGTACGTCGCAAGCGGATTATCGATCATGATCTTGCGGACCAGGTCTGGCGACAACCCCGGCGGCAGCACCTCGTCGCCGTCGAACTGCCAGTGCGGATAGTCGGTGGAGAATAGGAGCAATTCGTCCGACTGCATATGATTAAACAGGCGATCCAGGGTTGCCGAATCCGGCGGCGCATCGACCGGCTGCAGCGAGAAACGGATGTTGCTGCGCACAATTTCGGCCGGCGCACGGTCGACCCACGGCGTTTCCATCCGCACGCCGCGCCAGAACTTGTGCAGCCGCCACAGATAGGCCGGCAGCCAGGTGAAGCCTGATTCCAGCATCACCATTTTCAGGTTCGGATGCCGGGCGAACACGCCCTCGACGATCAGGCTGGTCAATTGGGTCTGGAACGCGGTCGCCTGCGCGACGTAATCCTCGATGTGGTAGGAGCCCCAGCCGACCGAAGTCGGCGGGTTGTGATAGGCGCTGCCGGCATGAACCCCGATCGGCAGGCCGAGCCGCTCGGCCGCGGCATAGATCGGCCAGTAGACGCGCTTGCCGAGCGGCATGTCGCCCATGACCAACATCAGCACCTGGACGAAGCGCTTGTCCTTGGCGCAGCGCTCGATCTCGGCGACGGATTTTTCCACGCTTTGCGTCGGGATCACGATCGAGCCGCGCAACCGCGCGTCCTTGTCCAGCCATTCCCTGGCCAGCCAGTCGTTCAGCGCGCGGCAGAACGCATCCTGCATGTCCTCGGAGAACACCATCTGGACGCCGTAGAGCGGGTTGCAGATGCCGTAGGCTGTCCCAAACTTGCCGAGGGCCTGCTTCTGCATGTCGGCGAGACTTTCGCCCGGCTTGCCCTGCCCCGGCCGCCAGTCCGGCCGCGAGGAGATCGGCGAATTGGTCGGATAGGATTGCGAGACCAGATCGGTCATGCCGCGCGTCGTCACCTGGTCCTGCCAGTAGTCGTTCATGTAGGGCAGCAGGCTGGTCAAATGCGGCACGGCGGGATGCAGATCGCAATCCACGCCACCTGCGATCGGCGACGTCATGGTGTTTCCTCGTTCCTCCGCGCGTGAACCGCGGTTGTTGAGGCATTCAATCAGGGCCGCCCGCACGCCGCAACTCGGCAAACGTGACCCTCCTGTGCTAGGAGGGCATGACTGGCGGGAATTTAGGGAGTTGAGATGAAAGAGCTCGTAACGATAGCCGAACAAATTGCAACTCAACTGATCGCGCGGAAGCAGACGATCTCGGTTGCGGAATCCTCGACCGGCGGCCTGGTTTCGGCGGCGCTGCTTTCGGTGCCCGGTGCGTCCGCCTACTTCCTCGGCGGCGCGGTGGTCTACACCCGCGATGCGCGGCGGCTGCTGATGGACATTCCGGACGAGGCGATGAAGGGCCTTCGCTCGTCGTCCGAGCCTTACGCGGAACTGCTCGCAAGCCAGACCCGCCAGCGTTTTTCGACGACGTGGGGCCTTTCGGAAACCGGCGCCACCGGTCCGACCGGCAACCGCTACGGCGACGCCGCGGGACATACTTGCGTGGCGGTGGCCGGTCCGCAATCGGCGGTGTTCACGCTGGAAACCGGCAGCGCCGACAGGGAGGCCAACATGCAGGCGTTCGCGGCCGCTGCGCTGAATTTGCTGCTGGAGAATCTGACGAAGTAAGACGAACTTTGCCCACTATCGAGGATCGCATTCATGCAACAGCCATTCGACCGTGCCGCAGAAGACCTCGGCAACTCGATCCATTTCGAGCACGTCAACGTCACGGTGCCCGATCAGCGGCTGGCTACGCTGTTCTACGTCGCCGGGCTTGGGCTGACCCGTGATCCCTATCTGATGGTGTCGGACACCAACATGTGGGTCAATGTCGGCAGGAGCCAGTTTCATCTGCCGGGCGCCACAGCGCAGGTGCTACGTGGCCATACCGGGATCGTCATCGCCGGGCGCGAGGCGCTGCTGGAGCGGCTGGCGTCGGTGGCGAAGAAGCTCGAAGGCACCGCGTTCGCGTTCAGCGAACACAATGATCATGTCGAGGCCGTCTGCCCCTGGGGTAACCGCGTGCGCTGCTACGAGCCGGATGCTGCGCGCTTCGGGCGTATCACGCTCGGCATTCCCTATGTCGAGTTCGATGTGCCCGTCGGGACCGCGAAAGGCATTTGCGCGTTCTATCCCAAGATCATGGGAATGCCGGCGGAGTTTTTGAACGGCGACGGCGCGATGGCGCGCGTCAAGGTCGGAAAGGACCAGTACCTGCAATTCCGCGAAACCGACCGGCCCCAGCCGGACTACGACGGCCATCACGTGCAGATCTACATCACGGATTTCTCGGGTCCC
>PNLC01000156.1 GCA_013822885.1 Bradyrhizobium sp. | reverse complement strand
CACGCTGGTGCGGGAAGTGTCGTGGTCGAATGTGCGCGACAAGCTCAATATCGGCATGTTCGACGCGGCGCATTTGCTGGCGCCGGTGGCGATCGCCTCCAGCCTCGGGCTCGGACACGTCAAGGTGCCGATCGTGGCGCCGTTCAATCTGGGCCTCAACGGCAACGCGATCACGGTGTCGCCGGCGCTGCACGCCGAGATCATGGGCGAGATCGAGGGCGATGCCGTCGATCCCATGGTGACGGCAATGGCGCTGGCGCGCGTCGTCGCGAAAAGGCGCAAGAGCGACGCGGAGCCGCTCACCTTCGGCATGACTTTCCCGTTCTCGACGCACAATTACCAGCTTCGCTTCTGGATGGCGGCCGGCGGGGTCGATCCCGATGAGGACGTTCGGCTGGTGGTGCTGCCGCCGCCCTACATGGTGGACAGCCTCGCCAACGGCCATGTCGATGCGTTCTGCGTCGGCGCGCCCTGGAACTCGGTCGCGGTCGATCTCGGCGTCGGCCACATCCTGCATTTCGTCTCGGACATCCTGGTGCGCGCGGCGGAGAAGGTTCTCGCGGTCCGGCAAAGCTGGTCGGAAAAGAACCCGGACGTGCTGGCGGCCCTGATCCGCGCGGCTTCCCACGCCGCCGAATACATCGAGGATCCGGGAAACCGCGCCGAGACCGCGCATGTCCTGGCCCGGCCCGACCGGATCGGCGTCGGCGCCGAGGTGATCCAGCGCACTCTCGACGGCCGGCTGAAGATTTCACCCGATGGCCAGCGCCGTGAGAGCGGCCGCTACCTCCTGGTCGGGCGCGAGGGCGCGGCCCGGCCTGATCCCGCGCAGGCCGCCTGGCTTTACGCGCAGATGGTGCGGTGGGGACAGACACCGATGCGCCCGGACGCGCTCCGGACCGCCATAGGGGTGTTCCGGCCGGACCTCTACGATGCTGCCTTGGGGCGTCAGGATGGTGCCTCAGGCGCATCCACCGCCATCGGGGCCTTTGCTGGCCCCGCGTTTGATCCGGGCGATATCGCGGCCCACCTTGGGGCCTTCAAGATCGGTCGCTGGAAGCCCTGAAGAAATATTGGGCACTTCCGGCTGCGGCTCATTTTTTGGGCGATATGCCCGCGAAGCAACTATGAAGCAAGCTTCATAGCTTGGAGATCGCGTTCGGAACCGTCTGAAATAACACGATATTTGTACAGAATTGTTCTGGCACGCAACTTGTATGTTGCAGTGCGGCCAGCCGCCGTGGATGTCGGCTGGCCTACGTCCAAGATGGATTTCCGCAGCAACGAAGCTGATCGGGACCGCTCATTCCAGGCCCGGCCCACAAGGCCAAGCCGGGTGCCGGGCGGTCGCACTCAACCCCGTTGACGCCACCACGCGTGGCCGCAGGAGCTTCGTCGGCACCATGAAGATCGAAACGCTCACAGTCGACTTTACCGACGAGCAGAAACGCTACCTCGAAGGCTTTACCACCGGGTTGCAGATCAGCCGGGTGGGGCGCGGCCTTGGCGGTGGCGCCGGCAAGGCGAATGCCGAACCGACCGGGCCGGATGCCGCGCATATCAAGGCACAGGACAAGGTCACGGCATCAGGCAAGAAGCTCGTCGACCAGGAAAAATTCAAGCGCGAGGAGCATCCATTCGACGCCTATCCGCGGCTGAAGCAGCAGGCGCTCGACAACGCAGTCCCAAATCCTGCGGATAATTTCCGCTGGCGCTATTACGGACTGTTCTATGTGGCGCCAGCGCAGGATTCCTACATGTGCCGGTTGCGGATTCCGAACGGGATCATGAAGCACTGGCAGTTCGCAGGGCTGGCCGACCTCATCGAAAAACTGTGTGGACCGTTTTCCCACGTCACCACGCGCGCGAATTTGCAGGTGCGCGAAATTCCGCCGAAGAACGCGGTGGCGCTGATCGAAGGCATCCAGGATCTCGGGCTGTGCTCGCGCGGCACCGGCGCCGACAACATCCGCAACGTCACGGGCACGCCGACGGCCGGGATCGACCCGCAGGAGCTGCTGGACACCCGCGAATATGCGCGGGAATGGCACTACCATATCCTCAACGATCGGTCTCTCTACGGGCTGCCGCGCAAGTTCAACGTCGCCTTCGACGGCGCCGGCAAGATCGCGGTGCTGGAAGACACCAACGACATCGCGTTCTCGGCGGTCGAAGTTAAGGACGGCTTTGGCGCCGAGCCCGGCATCTGGTTTCGCCTGGGCGTCGGTGGCATCACCGGGCACAGGGATTTTGCAAAGTACGGCGACATCGTCGTTAAGCCAGCCGACGCGACGAAGGTGGCGGACGCCATCGTCCGCGTCTTCATCGATCTCGGCGACCGCACCAACCGCAACAAGGCGCGGCTCAAATATGTGCTCGACGGCATGGGGCACGACAAGTTTCTCGCACTGGTCGAGGAACGGCTCGGAAAACCCTTCACCCGCGTGCCGCCGGAGGCGATGTTGCCGCGGCCGGCGTTCGACCGCATGGCGCATATCGGCGTGCACAAGCAGAAGCAGGACGGATTGAACTGGATCGGCGTGTCGGTGCCGCTCGGGAAAGTTACCTGCGATCAGATGCGCGCCCTGGCCAGGATCGCGCAGGACCTCGGTGACGGCGATATCCGGCTGACCGTCTGGCAGAACCTTCTGATCCCGGGCGTGGCCGACCAGAATCTCGAGTTGGCGATCGCCGCGATCGAAAAGATTGGACTGGCGGTCGAAGCCTCGCAAATCCGCGCCGGGCTGATCGCCTGCACCGGCAATGCCGGATGCCGGTTTGCGGCGTCGGATACCAAGCGCCATGCGGCCGAGATCGGAGACTGGTGCGAGTCGCGCGTCAATATCGAGACGCCGCTCAACATCCACATCACTGGCTGCCATCATTCCTGCGCGCAGCATTACATCAGCGATATCGGGCTGATCGCGGCGAAAGTGGACGTCGGCGAGGATGTCGATCCGGTCGAGGGCTATCATTTGTTCACCGGTGGCGGTTTCGGTCCGGACGCCGATGTCGGGCAGGAGGTCTATCACGACCTCAAGGCCGAGGACGCGCCGCAGACGGTCGAGCGGCTGCTGAAGGCCTATCTCGCGCACCGCTCCTCGCCCAATGAAACCTTCCTGACGTTTGCGCGCCGCCATGACGGCGAGACGCTGCGCAAACTTGCTGAAGCTCAGGTGTCCTCATGAACCAGATCACGCCGCCGCCGAAAATCGAGATCATTCCCTCGAGCGCGCCGTTCTCCGAAGCGCAGCGCTCATGGCTGAACGGCTTCTTTGCCGGCCTGCTGTCGGACGCCCCGACGCCGCTGTCGGCGGAGCAGGGCGCGGCCGTCATGGAAGGCGCAACCGGCGACGGCGATGACGGCGAGGCGCCGTGGCATGACCAGACCATGCCGATGACTGAGCGCATGAAGCTTGCCGAAGGCCGCCCGCTGCGGCGGCGCATGATGGCGGCGATGGCGCAGCAGGATTGCGGCCAGTGCGGCTACGACTGCCACAACTATTCGGAAGCGATCGCGAGCAAGAGCGAGGCGCGCCTCAACCTCTGCGTCCCCGGCGGCAAGGAAACCGCGCGGATGCTGAAGTCGCTCTATGAGGACATCGACAAGGCGCCCGCGGCGGCCTCATCGACGCCATCAGCCGTGCCTGCCGCGGCAACACCTGCTGTTGTCGCAGAGCCCGGGCGTTCGCGCGACAATCCTGCGCCGGCGAAATTCGTCGGGCGCCGGCTGCTCAACAAGGGAAAATCGGAAAAGGAAACCTGGCATATCGACTTCGATCTGTCCGGCTGCGGCCTCGACTATGTCGTCGGAGATTCCTTCGGTATCTTCGCCCGCAACGATCTCGGCAATGTCGATCAGATCATTGCCTTGCTCGGGGCGTCGCATACCACCAAAGTCCGGGGCAAGACCTTGCGCGAGGTGTTGCTCGACGACGTCTCGCTCGCACCGGCGCCGGATTCCCTGTTTGAACTGATCTCCTACCTCACGGGTGGCACGCAGCGCGAAAAGGCGAGGGCGCTGGCGCAGGGCGAGGATCCCGATGGCGACGCGACGACGCTCGACGTGATGGCCGTGCTGCAAAAATTCCCCAACGTGCGGCCGCATCCGGAAGCCTTCATCGAGGCCCTCGAAGCTCTGCAGCCGCGCCTCTATTCGATCTCGTCATCGAATAATGCAACGCCGGGCAAACTGTCGTTGACGGTGGACTGCGTGCGCTATGTCATCAACAAGCGCAAGCGCCTTGGCCTCGCCTCGACCTTCCTCGCCGAACGCATTCAAGCCGGCGATGAGGTGAAGGTCTATGTGCAGAAAGCCCACGGCTTCGCGCTGCCGGAGGATCCAAGAGTCCCGATCATCATGATCGGGCCGGGCACCGGCATCGCGCCGTTCCGCGCCTTCCTGCACGACCGCCGCGCGACCGGCGCGCCCGGCAAGAACTGGCTGTTCTTCGGCCATCAGCGGAGCGACTGCGACTTCTTCTATGCGGACGAACTTAACGCCATGAAGACGTCAGGTCTGCTGACAAGGCTGTCGCTGGCGTGGTCGCGTGACGGGGACAAGAAGTTCTACGTACAGGACCGGATGCGCGAAGTCGGCCGCGAAGTCTGGACCTGGCTTGCCGAGGGCGCCAATATCTACATCTGCGGTGACGCCAAGCGGATGGCCAAGGACGTCGAGCGTGCGCTGGTCGATATCGTCGCCCAGTTCGGCGCCCGGACCACCGATGAGGCCGTCAGTTTTGTCGCCGAACTCAAGAAACAGGGCCGGTTCCAGCAGGACGTTTACTGATCCGGGTCCCGAATAGATCAAATCGGTGCAAAAAAATATTCTCGGTCCAGCCGGGGGACAGAGAATTTTCCACTCGATTTGGAGTCCGCCGAAGCGACCATATCGCTATTTCCGGCGACATCTTGCATTGGAGCGCGAACGATATTCCATATGCCATCCATGATGCGTTGGAGATCGACCATGCGCGAACTATCGGCGGAAGCCCGCCTGCACCTTTACGCACGTTCGGTGTCCCGCCGATCCGGCACCGGCTACACCGCTGCGCTCTACAGCGCGCTGGCGCTCATTGCGGCCGTTGTGTTCGGCACGCTGTCGGTTCACCCGTTCTGAGATTGACACCTCTCACTTGCTCAGCGTGTTCTTGTAGATCTGGCCGTCCTTCATGATGATCTTGAAGTTGTTGGCGGGGTCGGCAATCAGGTTGATGTTCTCCAGCGGATTTCCGTCGACCAGCAGCAGATCCGCGAGCGCCCCCTGTTCCACCACGCCGAGTTTCCCCGGATATGGATTGCGCTTGCCGGACATTTGCAGCAGTTCGGCGTTGGTCGATGTCGCCATGACCAGCGCTTCGGCGGGGGTGTACCAGCGGGTGAGCGAGGCCAGAATGGCCCCTTGTTTCTGCGCCAGCGCGCGTGAGAACAGCACGTCGGTGCCCCACGCCGTCTTGATCTTGTACTTCTTCGCCAACTCGTAGGACCTGGCGATGCCGGGCCAGACCTCATCCGCCTTGGCGCGCTGGACCGTTCCCACCGGAAAGCCCAGCTTCAACTCGTCGGGGAGCGGCTGCATGCTCAGCCAGATGCCCTTCTCGGCGATCAGCCTGGCAGTTGCGTCGTCCATCAGAAAACCGTGTTCGATACACTTCACGCCGGCCGCAATAGCCCCCCGGATCGCAGCCGACGTGAAGGCGTGCGCGGCGACGTAGGTGCCCCAGTTCTCGGCCGCCTCGACGGCGGCGCGCAGTTCGGGCTCGGTGAAGGTGGTCACGTCGATCGGACTGAAGGGTGACGAAACGCCGCCGCCCGCCGTCAGCTTGACCTGGGAGGCGCCCTGCATGAGCTGTTCGCGCGCGCGCACGCGCACCTCGTCGGGGCTATCAGCCACGATGGCGCCGCCGATCTGTTCCATGCGGGTGAGCACGCCGCCGATCGTCCGCGGCAGATCGGTCAGTTGCCGGAAATCGCCATGCCCGCTGGTGATCGTGATCATGGCGCCGGACGGATAGATGCGCGGGCCCTTGACGATGCCCTCATCGATGGCGCGCTTGAGGCCGAGCACCGGTCCGCCGACGTCGCGAACCGTGGTGAAGCCGCGCATCAGCGTGTCGGTGGCCTCTTCGCCGGCCACGAGATTGTTGTAGCCGACATCGCCGAACGCCTGCTGCGGCGTCACGCGCGCCAGCATCGCGTGCCAATGATTGTCGATCAGGCCGGGCATCAGCGTGCGGCCGCCGCCATCGACGATCGTCGTGGTCGCGCTTCGATCGACCGGGATAGGGGTACGCGAGATCGTTTCGATCAGGTTGCCGCGAACCAGCACGTTGGTCGGTTCGGACAGCGACGTGCCCCGGCCGTCGAAGACCCTGACATTGTTGAACAGCGTGACCGCGCCAGTGGTTTGCTGGGCAAGCGCTGCACTCGCTGAGAGAAGTAGTGCACAGACCGGTGTGGCCGACAGCAAACGGCGGAGAGACATGGAAACCATCTCTAACCCTCCAACTGATATTGTCACGCCTTCACCTTGAACGGCGCTACACCGATCCCCGCAGCCTTCAATGCTGCGCGCACCCCGCGCGCGATGTCGACTGCACCCGGCGTATCGCCGTGAATGCACACGGTATCGGTACGCATCTTGATCATCTTGCCTGTGACCGATACCACAGCGCCGTCCTGCACCATCCGCGCCACGCGGTCGGCAATTGCTTTCGGATCGTGCAGCACGGCACCCGGCTTCTTGCGCGACACCAGCGAACCATCGTCCTCATAGGCGCGGTCGGCGAACACCTCGTGCACCATCGGCAGGTTGGCGGCTTCGCCGGCCTGCACCAGCTTTGAGTTGGCGAGCACCACGAAAATCAGATTCGGATCCACCGCCTTGATGCCGTTGGCGATGGCTTTTGCCGTCATGTCATCCTCGCAGGCGACGTTGGAGAGGGCGCCGTGTGCCTTGACGTGAGTGACCTTGTAGCTGGCGGCGGTCGCAATCGCCTGCAGCGCGCCGATCTGGTAGGCGACGAGATTCTCGATTTCAGAGGATTTCAATCCCGGGACCGGCCGCCGGCCGAAGCCGTGCAGGTCGCGATAACCTGGATGCGCGCCGACGCTGACGCCGCGCGCTTTCGCCAGTTCGACGGTATGGCGCATGATGTCGGCGTCACCAGCGTGAAACCCGCAGGCGACGTTCACCGAGGTCGCCAGCTCGATCATCGCGGCGTCATTACCCATCTCCCATGCGCCAAATCCTTCGCCGAGATCGCAATTGAGATCGATGGTTGTCATGGCGTTGCTCCGCTTCGCGTGAGTGGATTTCTGGCCGTCAGTCCGGTCCCGATACATCGGCAGATACAGCGTGCCAGGTTCCGGCATCGACCGCGTTGACGGCGTGGCCGGCGACATTGGCATCGTGCAGCGCGTCGATATTGAGATCAGCGTTTACGAGATGGCGCAACCGGTCGGGCAGGGTGCGCAGCAGCTCTGCGAATTTGCGGGCTTCTGCCTGTGCGTCCGCCATGCTGACGGCCTTGAAGCGAAAGGCCCGGCCGGCCTGGATCTGCGCGAACCGACCGAGGTCGGCCGAGATCACGGTCGCAATCTTGGGATAGCCGCCGCTGGTGCCGCGATCCGGCATCAGCACGATCGGCTGGCCATTGCCGGGCACCTGCACACTGCCATTGACGGTGCCGTCGGAGACGATGTTATGGCCGTGCAGATGCTTGAGGGCGGGCCCCTCGAGCCGGTAGCCCATGCGGTCGCTGGTCGGCGATACCTTCCACTCGCTGTCGAGAAACAGTTTCTTGGTCTCATCGGTGAATTCATCGTCCTGAGGGCCCCACAGCACCCGGATCGGCGTTTCGGTAGCCGCCGGCAGTTCGATCCGCCGTTCCGCCACGCCGCTTGCCTCCATCGTCTGCAGTTCGTCGCCCGACTGCAGCGGGCGCGGGTAGGGACTGCCGAGGCCTGCGCGGGCATTGACGGCGAGGCTGCCGAACATCGGCTCGCCGGCAATGCCGCCTTCGATCGCGAGGTAGCTGAACGAGCCACCGCGGGCAAAGCCGAGCGTCAGCGTTTCGCCGTCGGCAAGGGTTGCGGAAGTCTCCGATGCCATGGAGCGGCCGGCGATATCGGCAGGGCGCGGAGCGCCCGCCAGCGCGATACGCACCGCGCCGCTGCGTGCTGTAAAGCTCGCGCCGAACGGACCGATTTCGACGGCTGCCGCGAACGATTCGTTCCCGACCAGCGCATTTGCGGTCGCCAGCGCCAACCGATCCATCGCGCCGCTGGGAACGAGGCCGTAGCGTTGCGACCCGGGGCGTCCGCCGTCCTGTACCGAGCTTGCCGGGCCGATCGATGCAATGACGAGCTTGCTCATGCGGTGATCTGCTCGGCAATGAATTCGCCGGCTTCGGCGGCGCGATCCTGCTCGGCGAAGGTCCTGGCATCGACCGCCGCAAAGCTGACGTTGTCGCCCGGCTCCAGCAGGAAGATCGGATTACGATGCAATTGGTAGGTGCGGACCGCCGTCCGTCCCAGCAGATGCCAGCCACTGGGACCGGCGAGGCACTGTATGCCGGTCTGTACGCCGCCGATCGAGATGGTGCCGGCCGGCGTCAGCAGCCGCGGGTTCTGCCGCCGCGGCAT
>PNLC01000155.1 GCA_013822885.1 Bradyrhizobium sp. | reverse complement strand
CTGCGATCAGGGAAAGCCAGCGCCTCGGCATTGCCCTCCACGAAGGAAACCTGCTGGTCGAGATGCCGCGCGCGCACGCGGTTGCGACCGACCTCGAGCATGTCGGTATTGATGTCGCAGACGGTGGCATGGAAGCCGGTGCCCGCGGCCTTGGCGGCGCGGAAGGCGATATCGCCGGTGCCGCCGGCAACGTCGAGCAATGCGAACGGCGCATCGCCCCGCGGCGGGTTGAGCGCGTTGATCATGATGTCTTTCCAGACCCGGTGCAGGCCCGCCGACATCAGATCGTTCATCAGGTCGTAGCGCGACGCCACGCTGTGAAACACGTCGTTCACCAGCGTCTGCTTGTCCCCCAGGGGCACGTCCCTGAAGCCAAAATGGGTGGTCTGCTCCGGCCGATCCATCAACTCGTCTCCACTGCGCAGACCATAGCGCGCCCGCCGCAATGGGGCTATCACGTCACCTCCATAAGGTGAATGCCTCTATGCCCGAATTGCCTGAAGTCGAGACCGTCCGCCGCGGCCTGCAGCCTGCCATGGAAGGGTCGAAAATCCTCAAGGCCGAAGCCCGGCGCAAGGATCTGCGGTTTCCTTTTCAAAAAGACTTTACCGCCCGGCTGGAAGGCCAGACCGTGACCGGGCTGGGCCGCCGCGCCAAATACCTGATGGCTGATCTTGGCTCCGGCGACGTGCTGCTGATGCATCTGGGCATGTCCGGCTCGTTCCGGGTGCTCGACGACGGCGCCAGCAACACACCGGGCCAATTCCACCATCCGCGCAGCGAGGATCGCGTGCACGATCACGTGGTGTTTCACATGTCGTCGGGTGCGGCGGTGGTGTTCAACGATCCGCGCCGCTTCGGCTACATGAAGATCATCGCCCGCGACGCAATGGAGGATGAGCCGCTGCTCAAGGGCCTCGGTCCCGAGCCGCTCGGCAATGAATTCGATGCGGCGATGCTGGCGCGTTCCTGCGCCAACAAGAAGACCAGCCTGAAGGCGGCGCTGCTCGACCAGCGCGTGGTCGCCGGTCTCGGCAACATCTATGTCTGCGAGGCGCTGTACCGTTCGCAGCTGTCGCCGCGTCGGCTGGCGGCGACGCTGGCGACAAAAAAGGGCGAACCGACCGATCATTCCAGGCGCCTGGTGACGTCGATCCACGACGTGCTCAATCAGGCGATCAAGGCCGGCGGCTCCTCGATCAGCGACCACCGCCTGACCTCGGGCGAACTCGGCTATTTCCAGCACTCGTTTCAGGTCTACGACCGTGAGGGCGAGAAGTGCCAGACTGCCGGTTGCAGCGGCATCGTGCGCCGCTTCGTCCAGAACGGGCGCTCGACCTTCTGGTGCCCGAAGTGCCAGAAATGAGGAAGTCCCGGATCTAGAGGCACGCGTCCCAGCGCGCATCCGCGTCGGAAGCCGTTCCTGCGGAGTAGCGCGGGTCGGCGAGTTCGCCCCCTGATTTGGCATGGTCGTTTAGTCCGCGACACAGCTTCGCTTCGACCCACTGCCAGAGGCTGCGGATTTCGTCGGTTGCTTTGCTTGCCGGCGCAAATTCACTGACAGCGAGACCGGCGTTGAGCGCATCCTGGTGATCATTGCGCATGACGATGAAAGGCCGGGCGACAATGCCGGCGAGGTCAGCCGAAGATCCGTCGCCGAGGGCGGTGGCGGCATCGTCGATGCGCCGGCCGCGAATCGGCGCCTGGTTGAGTACGAAAGCGAACGGCTTATTGCAGGCGCGCACGACGCGCAGCGTCGATGCGGCCGACTCGATGTCGGCGATGCTGGGACGCGCCGGGATCAGGCACAGGTCGGCCAGGCGAATGGCGGCGCTGGTGGCGGCGCTGGTGCCGCTGGCGGTATCGACGATCGTCAGCGTGGCGCCGTCGCGCGGCAGCGTCAGCAAACGCTGCGCGATATCCCGGGCGGCGTAGATCGGTTCGACCAGGGGGTCGGCATAGGGGCGGCGGTTCTGCCAGTTCGACAGGGTGCCCTGCGTGTCGGTCTCGATCAGGCGGACCGTGTGCCCGACCTGTATGGCCGCGCGGGCGAGACCGATGGCGAGCGTGCTCTTGCCGGAGCCGCCCTTTTGCGTCGCCAATACGATCGTCTGCATCGAAGATCCTTTGGATCGCTGGTACGCGGCAAGACTGGCATCGCAACTCGCGCGATACTGGCAATTCTTGCCCAGGACATCCCAGTTCGATCCAAGGGGGTTGCTGAAGTCCGAATCCATCATGACACTTTTATGATGGCGAATTTTTGGAGGCTAGCTATTCCGTATCAATACTGGCGCGAAGCCGAAAAGTTTTTCGTGTGCAGCGCGACAGAGAACAGTGAACGGAAATCATGAGCACCAATTGGCGCGATCGCGCAGCCACCAGCTTTTAATTTCGGGCTGGCGCCCGCAGGAACAGCGCACTGTCGGTTTCGATGCGTGGAAGCGCGGCCATCGCCGGAAGAACGGCGGGCGTTTCCACCAGCTCCTCGATGATTGGTTCGTCGGTCGCCGTAGCTTCATTGCCCATCCGCGCGTCGATCCACTGCCAGAGGGCGCGGATCTCCTCGGCGGATTTGCCGCCTGGCGCGTATTCGCAGACCGCAAGGCCCACGCTCAGCGCGTCCTGGTGATCGTTGCGCATCACGATGGAGGGTCTGGCAAGGATATCATCGATGTCGAGCGCGGCCTCGTCGCCCAGCGAATTCTCCGCGCCGGCCAGCCGCGCCGCAGCCCTGATCGGGGTCTGGTTCAGGACATAGGCGAACGGTTTGCGCCAGGCCCTGACGACGCTGAGCGTCGCGGCGGTCGCCTCGATATCGACGAGGCTCGGGCGCGTCGGAATCAGGCAGAAGTCGGCATAACGAATTGCCGAAACGGTCGCGGCGGTTATCCCGGCGGCGGTGTCGACGATCGTCATCGTCACGCCCTCGCGGCTGAGCGATTGCAGGCGTTGTTCGACCTGCCTGGCGGCGTAGATCGGCTCGACGATCGGCGCGGCGCAGGTACGGCGACGCCGCCAGTTCGAAACGGAGCCCTGCGTGTCGGTATCGATCAGGCGGACATTGTGCCCGGCCCGAATGGCGGCTAGCGCAAGGCTGATGGCGAGCGTGGTCTTGCCGGCGCCCCCCTTCTGGGTGGTCAATACAATCGTCTGCATTTCAGATCCTCTGGATGCCTTCAGGCATATGGATGACGCCACACGAGCTGCGCCGCATTCTGCGGCGCCGAGTTACGCGCTCGTTCAGACGTGCCCAGCCCGATCCAAAGGTCAGGGGATCGCGGTTGTCCGAATCAGTCAGTTGCAATGATGCCCGATTATGGAATTGTGGTCATCCGGGCAAATACTGCCGAGCGGCACAATCGCCTCGATGAGAACGATAACAAGAAGCAGGAAAGAAGCATGACGGGTCATTGGCGGGATCGCGCAGCCACCAGCTTTCAGTGTCAGAAACAGCCGGCATCCGGCAGCCGCGGCATGGTGGTCAGCAATCATCCGCTGGCGTCGAGTGCAGGCGCCGAAATGCTCGCCGCTGGCGGCAACGCCATCGATGCCGCGATCGCGACGCTGTTCACGCTGACGGTGGTCGAGCCGATGATGGTCGGCATCATCGGCGGCGGCATGGCCCACATCCGGTTGGCTGATGGCAGCCATCGCTTCATCGACGGCCAGAGCACGGTGCCGCTGGCGGTCAGGCCCGATACATACCACTCCAAACCGGGCTCGGCGCATGACGTGTTCGATACGGTCGGCGATGAAAACCTGACCGGGCCGAGAGCGGTGGCGGTGCCTGGCTCGCTCAAGGCCTGGTGCGAGACGCTGCAGCGGTTCGGCACCATGAGCCTCGCCGACGTCATGCAGCCCGCCATCAAGCACGCCGCACGCGGCTATGCCGCGACGCCGTATCTGCACGAATGCATTGCCGACAGCGCAGGCGAGATGCTGAAGGACAAGGACATTTCGGCGATCTACCTGCCGAATGGGACGCCGCTGAAGGTCGGTGAGCGCGTGGTGCAGTCGGAATATGCGGAAACGCTGACGTACATTTCCCAGCGCGGCGAGGCGGCGCTGTATCACGGTCCGCTCGGCGATATCCTGGTCGACTACATGAAGCAGAAGGGCGGTTTCATCAGCCGCGAGGATCTCACCGGCTACAAGACGGTCGAGCGTCAGCCGATCCGGGCCGATTATCGCGGCTGGCAAATCCTGGGTCCGCCGCCGCCGGCGGCATCCGGCGTGCACATCACGCAGATGCTCAACATCCTCGAAGGCTACGATATCGGAAAGCTCGGCTTCGGCAGTGCCGAGACAATCCACTACCTCGCCGAAGTGCTCAAGATCGCCTTTGCCGACCGGGCCGCCGCGAGCGGCGATCCAGACTTCATCAACGTGCCGGTCGAGCGCCTGACATCGAAGGCCTATGCCGACGAGCGCCGCCGCGCGATCGATTCCAATCGCGCGCAGGCATGGGGTGCCGGCGTGGCGCAGCTCGAAAGCGCCGATACCACGCATATGACGGCGGCGGATGCGTTCGGCAACGTGGTCGCGACCACGCAGACCATCAACAATCTGTTTGGCGCGAAGATCCTGATTCCCGGGCTCGGCACCGTGCCGAACAACTACATGAACCTGTACGACCCGCGTCCCGGCCACGCGCTGTCGCTCGCGCCCGGCAAGCGCGTCACCACCTCGATGTCGCCGATGATGGCGCTGCGCGACGGCAAGCTCGTCTATGCGCTCGGCCTGCCCGGCGGTAAACGAATTTTCCCAAGTGCGATGCAGGCGCTGATCAATCTGATCGACCACGGCATGAGCCTGCAGGAAGCGGTCGAGGCGCCAAGGGTCTGGACCGAGGGCAATGCGCTCGAGGTGGAGTCCGCCGTGCCTGAAAGCGTTCGCGCCAGGCTGATCGCGATGGGCCATGAAGTGCAGGTGATGCCGACCGTCGCCGGCGGCATGAACGCGATCGAGTTTCACGAGGGCGGCGGAATGTCCGGCGCCGCGTGCTGGCGCGCCGACGGCACGCCCGTCGGGATCTCCGGTGGTCTGGCTCGCGCCGGCGTCAGGTTCGCGCTGGATTGAAGTCTCGTGCCCCGGACGCAGCGCAGCGCGTGAGCGGTGCGATGCTGAGCCGGGGTCCATTTGGCTGCGGCATGGGTCCCGGCTCTGCGGTGCATCGCTGAAGAAGCGCTGCACCGCGTCCGGGATACGGACGGACACTTATTTCCGTACGCAAATCACGCGGACTACGGACGCCCTGGCGTCCGGCGATCCGCTAGCCACGTTGACGCTGTTGGCTTTCAGGAAGCGGCGTACCGTGTCCGATGGCACCAGCACGGCCTGGGCCGCCGGCGCGCCGGCTGCCGGGCCGGCCACCTGCACCGGCTTTAAGAGCGCGACGCCGGCGAACCTGCCGTCGCCATCGAGCGCGGCCGAGCCCGAGAAGCCAACCGCCGGCGCCGGCGTGAGTGCCGCGTCATTGCCGCCGTCGAGTTGGGCGACCGACGCCTTGACGCTGCTGACGGCCGCGCCGCCGCCCTGGTTCTGCGGATCGGCAATTCCGGTGAGGTTTAGCGCGGTTTTGACGGCGGTGCCGGTGAGATTGATCGGCCTCAAGCCGCGCGCGCCGTAGATGCGCAGCAGCGCGAGGTCATGCGCCTTGTCCTCGGCGATGCGATCCGCATTGCCAAAGCCTGCAATCGCGACCGTGACGCAGCCATCGGTGATCTGGCGGTCGGTGACGATCGCGCCGTCCTCGCTGACGACGATGCCGGTGGCGTATTCCACGGTCTTGCGCGGCGGCGGCCCCGCCGTTTGCGCAGCGGCCGGAAACGCAGTGAATGCGCTCGACATCGCGATCACCACGGGCTCCACGGTATTCTCGGTCGCCTGGTCGTAGAGAATGGTGAGGATGCGTACCTCGTCGCCCCTGAACGTGCCGCGCATGTAGAATTTCTTCAGGCCCTGCAGGCCGGACAGTACGAAGAAGTCGGGCTTCACGACGGCGTAGTCGATCGTGCGCCCCGGTTCTTTCTTCTCGCGTTCGGCGAGCTTTGCCGTGGCGGGATTGGCCTCCTTGCGCCGCGCCAGTTGAATCTGGATCGTGCCGGTCGGCGACGTCCATTTGGTGCCGTTGGCGTCGCTGGCCTGCTGCGGCACCAGCCTGGTGGGGATGCCGAGCCGCACGCCGGTGCCGGGATCGGTCTGGATCTTCCAGCCCACGCTTTCCTGCTTGCGCCTGGCGGTGTCGGCGAGCACGCCGCGCTCCTGCGGATTGAGCACGCCGGTCGGCTTGCCGCCGCGCGTCTTCTGGAATTCCTTGATGGCGTTGACCATGCGTTCGCTGACGTCGCCGGTGATCGCGCCGTTATACTGGCCGACCCAGGCGAGGTCCGATTGCAGCGCCAGCCGCTCGGCCTGCGCCATGGCGTTAGCCGTTTCTTCGGGCTTCTGCAGCGCCGGACGGACCGGCACGGTCGTGACCGGCTTCGGTCCGGCGCCCGCCGCGGAGGGCGGCGTCATCTGCGCCTGTGCCGGCGGTCCGGAGAACCCCAAAACCGAGGCTGCAGCCATCAATGTTGCCGAAAGCAGCGATCTCATGACAAATCCGGGCGAATGCAGGCGTAGAAGGGTGGGGCGATCATTGATATCAGGCCAATCAAGCACATCTGCTTGGTCGGCACCAACCGCGCACCGGTTCAGGGAATTTTGGCTTCCGCCTTATCCTGATGAGGAGACGCACGTTCCGCGATCCTCACCATGAGGGTTGATCCGCGCGATGCGGAAGGATTTGATGGGACCATGCTGACGGCCAAGGAACTCGAACGCTACGCCCGCCATATCGTTCTGCGCGAAGTCGGCGGCCCCGGCCAGACCGCGCTGAAGGAAGCGTCCGTGCTTGTCATCGGCGCCGGCGGGCTCGGCGCGCCGGTGTTGATGTATCTCGCCGCCGCCGGCGTCGGCACGCTCGGCGTGGTCGATGACGATGAGGTCTCACTGTCCAACCTGCAGCGCCAGATCATCCACACCACGCCCGATATCGGCCGGCGCAAGGTCGACAGCGCGGCCAGCGCGATCTACGCGCTCAATCCGCACGTTCATTTCGAGGCCCATGCGGTGCGGCTCGATGCGAAGAATGCGATGACGCTGATCGGCGGCTACGATCTCGTGCTCGACGGCTCCGACAATTTCGAAACCCGCTACCTGGTTTCCGATGCGTGCTTCTTTGCCGGCAAGCCGCTGATCACGGCGGCGCTCGGCCAGTTCGATGGATCGCTGACCACGATCCGTGCCCATGAAACCAGCGAGCAGGGTGAATTCAACCCGACCTATCGCTGCCTGTTTCCCGAGCCGCCGCCGCCCGGCACCGTGCCGGCCTGCGCCGAAGCCGGCGTGATGGGGGCGCTGGCGGGCATGCTGGGTTCGATGATGGCGCTGGAGGCGATCCGCGAAATCGTCGGTTTCGGCGAGAGCCTGGTCGGTCGGCTCGTGATGGTGGACGCCCGCGCAATGCGCTTTGAAACACTGCGCTACGCGCGGGATCCGGCCAACCCGCTCAACGGCGATACGCCCGTCATCACCGATTTGAGCGGACACACGGACTAGCGTTTCTCGCTGTCCATGTGCGCGAGCTGCGCGTCCGGATAGCGCGCGCCTGCCGCGACGCCCGGCGGAAACGCCTTTGCCAGCGCGGCGAGATGCGCATCGTTCAGTTTCACGTCGCGCGCGCCGAGTGCCTCGGAAAGGCGGTCGCGGCGGCGTGCGCCGACCAGCGGCACGATATCGTTGCCTTGCGCCGCGACCCAGGCGATCGCGACCTGGGCCGGCGACGCACCGAGATCGTCGGCGATCCTGCGCAGCGCTTCCACCAGCGCCAGATTGGCGTCGAGATTGCCGGCCTGGAAGCGCGGGCTCATCGCACGAAAGTCTTTGCCGCTACGATCCGCGCTCCAGTGTCCGCTGATCAGCCCGCGCGACAGCACGCCATAGGCGGTGATGCCGATGCCGAGTTCACGGCAGGTCGGCAGGATGTCGTCCTCGATGCCGCGCGAGATCAGCGAATATTCGATCTGCAGGTCGCTGATCGGATGCACCGCATGCGCGCGCCGGATGGTCTCCGCGCTGACTTCCGACAGGCCGATATGCCTGATCCAGCCCGCCTTCACCATGTCAGCCATGGCGCCGATCGTCTCCTCGATCGGCACGTCCGGATCGAGTCGAGCCGGGCGATAGATGTCGATGGCTTCGACGCGGAGCCGCTGCAGCGAATAGGCGAGAAAGTTTTTTACCGCAGCCGGACGGCTATCGTAGCCCGACCAGTTCTTCGCGGGATCGCGCAGCGCGCCGAACTTGACGCTGATTTGCAGATTGTCGCGGCCGCGGCTGGCCAGCGCGTCGCCGATCAGCATTTCATTGTGGCCCATGCCATAGAAGTCGCCGGTGTCGAGCAGGGTGATCCCCGCATCGAGCGCGGCGTGGATGGTGGCGATGCTCTCGCCGCGGCCGGGCCGTAGAAATCCGACATGCCCATGCAGCCGAGGCCGATGGCGGCGACGGTGGGGCCGGTCGAGCCGAGTTTGCGTTGTTCCATGGTGGTTCTCCTCGAAGATCGATGGCGCGGTTGCGTTTTGATGACGAGGCTGGATATGCACCCTCCCGATTGAA
>PNLC01000154.1 GCA_013822885.1 Bradyrhizobium sp. | reverse complement strand
GATCATTTCTACCCCGAGGTGATCGATCCCGAGACCGGCGCGGTGCTGCCCGACGGCGAGAAGGGCGAGCTGGTGTTCACCTCGCTGACCAAGGAAGGCTTTCCGATCATCCGCTACCGCACCCGCGACCTGACGCGGCTGCTGCCGGGCACCGCGCGCCCGGGCATGCGGCGCATGGAAAAGGTCACCGGCCGTTCCGACGACATGATCATCCTGCGCGGCGTCAACGTGTTCCCGACCCAGATCGAGGAAGTGCTGCTGGCGACCGACTGGTGCGGCGGCCATTTCATTATCGAACTGACGCGCGAGGGCCGGATGGACGAGATGACCGTGCTCGCCGAAGCCCGCCCCGAAAGCTGGGACGGCAGCGGCCTCGACGCGCATGCCGAGAAGGTCGCGGTCTTCATCAAGAACACCATCGGCATCACCGCGCGCATCAGGGCTGTGGCCCCCGACACGCTGGAGCGTTCGCTCGGCAAGGCGAAACGTGTTTACGACAAGCGACCGAAAGGGTAACTCCTGCTGCGCGTGAACCCGAGCAGGAATACCCTTGATGCCAGCTACTCAGAAGCCTGATGTTCGGCCCGTCACGGTCCAGGCCCGCTGCGTTCGCCTGCCGGCGAAGGCCGCCGACGCCGCTTCGCTTGCGCCCGTCATCGAAGCGTATGCGCTGTCGCGGGGCGACAATGAATTGCTGATCGAGGTCAGGGCTGCCGCCGTCAATCCGTCGGATGTGAAGGCGGCGACCGGGCTGATGCCGTACGCGGTGTTTCCGCGCACGCCGGGCCGCGACTATGCGGGCGTCGTGATCGACGGGCCTGCGGGCTGGATCGGGCGCGAGGTGTTCGGCTCGTCCGGCGATCTCGGCATCCGCCGCGACGGCACCCACGCCACGCACCTCGTCGTCGAGGCCGAAGCCGTGGTGGAAAAACCTGCCGGCATTTCCTGGGAGGAGGCGGCCGGTATCGGCGTGCCCTTCGTCACCGCGATGGAGGGCCTGCGCCGCGCTGGGATTCCTGCGGCCGGCGAGACCGTGCTGGTGATGGGCGTCAACGGCAAGGTCGGCCAGGCCGCGGTGCAGATCGCGAGCTGGCATGGTGCGCGCGTGATCGGTGTAGTGCGCAGGCAAGAACCCTACGAAGGACACGCCAATTCGCCGGTCGAGGTCATCGACGCCTCCGCGACCGATGTCGCGCCGCGCGTGCGCGAACTCACCGGCGGCAAGGGCGCCGACATCGTGTTCAATACCGTCGGCGATCCTTACTTCGAAGCCGCACACAAATCGCTCGCCCTGCGCGGCCGGCAGATCCTGATCGCCGCGGTCGACCGCATCGTGCAGTTCAACATCCTGGAATTCTACCGCGGCCAGCACACTTACGTCGGCATCGATACGCTCGGCCTGTCGTCGGTCGCCACTGGCGCGGTGCTGCGCGAGCTTGGCGCCGGCTTCGCCAGCGGTCATCTCAGGCCGTTCCCGATCAATCCGTCAGCCGTCTATCCGCTGGAGCAGGCCAAGGCGGCCTTCATCGCCGTCGCGGGCTCGTCGCGCGATCGGGTGATCCTGCGGCCTGCCGGATAGGTGTCGCGCGTCGCGGTGCTCTGGGCGCCTGATGGCAGAAGAGGAATCTTTTGTGCCTGCTGGAATTCGCAAAGGCTTTTTCCTTCCATGGGTGACGTGTGCGGCAGATTCATTCTCTTGTCTGCCAGGGCGTGGACGAACCCATGCGTCCAACGTATGAGCAGCACGGAAATTCCATCCTATGTGAGCAATGACAGCCGCGTTGGCGGCGCCCGGAGCGGGGAAGTGCCAGTGCTGGACGGCGGCAACATCATCATCCTGAGCGGATTGCTCATCGGTTTCGTCTATGGATCGGTCGGCCTGTTGAGCGGCTTCTGCCTGCTCAGCGGTCTGCGCGGCTGGTGGGCCGATGGCGACGGCCGGTTGATCCGGACCTATGCGCTGGCGATCGGCGTCGCTGTGGCGGCGACGCAGCTGCTTGCGGCGGCTGGCCTCGTCGACATCGGCAAGTCGATCTATCTGCAACCCCAGTTCTCGGTGCCGGTGCTGTTCTTCGGCGGATTGCTGTTCGGCTACGGCATGGTGCTGTCGAACGGCTGCGGCTCGCGCGCGCTGGTGCTGCTCGGGCGCGGCAATCTTCGTTCCTTCCTGGTGGTGACCGTGCTGGCGATTTTTGCGCAGATGACGCTGAAGGGGCTGATCGCGCCGCCACGCATCGCGATGGTCGGGGCATCGCAGACCACGGCTACGGCAAACTCGGTGCCGGCGCTGCTGGCGGGGGCAGGCCTGAGCGCGACGGCTGCGCGCATGCTGGCAGCTTCCGTCATTTCGGCGGCGCTGATCATCTTCGCCTTCGCGCATCCGGCGTTTCGCCGTTCACCGGGACAGGTCGCCGCGGGTCTCGTCGTCGGCCTGCTGGTGGCCGGCGGGTGGTTCGCCACCGGCTATCTCGGTGCGGATGATTTCAACCCGGTGCCGACAACCTCGCTCACCTTCATCGCGCCGATCGCGGATGCGCTGCAATACGTGATGCTGTCGACGGGATCGACGCTCAATTTCGGCATCGTGACCGTGTTCGGCGTATTCGCCGGCAGCCTCGTCACCGCACTGTTGACCGGGCGTTTCGAACTCGAAGGCTATCGGTCGCCGCGCCACATGCTGCGCTCCGGCTCAGGCGCGGCGCTGATGGGGATCGGCGGCGTGATGGCCTTCGGCTGTTCGGTCGGGCAGGGGCTGACAGGTTTTTCGACGCTGGCGCTGGCATCGCTGATTGCCTTTGCGGGCATCCTGCTCGGAACGGCTGCGGGCCTGCGCGGCGCGCTGCGGGTGCGTCCGCCGGCGACGGCCTAATCCGCCGCCTTCGTCACGATCCGTATCTCCGACGTCAGGGTGCGGTGCACCGGGCACTTGTCGGCGATTTCCATCAACCGCTTGCGCTGGTCGGCATCGAGCGATCCTTCGATTGCGATCACGCGGTCGATCTGGTCCAGCATGCCCTCCCGGGTCTCGCACTCCTCGCAATCCTTTGCGTGAATCTTGCTGTGCTTCAGCGTCACGGTGACGCGATCGAGCGGCAGCGACTTGCGGTCGGCATACATCCGCATCGTCATCGAGGTGCAGGCGCCGAGGCCCGCGAGCACGAAATCATACGGTCCGGGCCCGCTGTCCTGGCCGCCGACGGCAATTGGCTCGTCCGCGATCGTCTGGTGCGGGCCTGTGGTCACGGTCTGCTGGAACTTGCTGTTGCGCGTCTCGCGCACCACGACGTTGCGGGGTGCCTCGTTCGCCTCGGCGGTTGGCTGGACGGCGGCGAGATCGACGTGGCGCCCGGCCCATGCTGCAATGACGTCGGCGACATAGGCCGCATCGCGCTTGCCGCTCAACAAATGATCGGCGCCCGAGAGCGACACGAAGCTCTTGGGGTGTTTTGCCGCGACGAAGATGTTGGTGGCATTGTCGATCCCGACGGTGTCGTCGGTCGGCGAATGCATGATGAGCAGCGCCTTGTGCAGCTTCGCGACGCGCGACATCAGGCTGTGCTCGGCGACGTCATCGAGGAATTCGCGCTTGATGCGAAACGGCCGCCCGGCGAGTTGCACCTCGACTTCGCCGTGCTGGCGGATGTCCTCGATACGGTCCTTGAAAAGGTGCGTGACGTGCGCGGGATCGGACGGTGCGGCGATCGTCGCCACCGCCTTTGCGTCCGGAATTCTCTCCGCTGCGGCGAGGATCGCCGCGCCGCCGAGGCTGTGCCCGATCAGGATCGCGGGCGGCCCGCGCGTTTCGCGCAGATGATCGGCTGCGCGGACCAGATCGGTGACGTTGGATGAAAAGGTGGAGTTCGCAAAATCGCCCTCGCTGGAACCGAGCCCGGTGAAGTCGAACCGCAGCACCGCAATGCCTTTGGCCGCCAGCGCGGTCGCGATGCGCTTCGCCGCCAGCACGTCCTTGCCGCAGGTGAAGCAATGCGCGAACAGCGCATAGGCGTGCACCGGCCCGTCCGGCATATCCAGCGCGGCGGCGAGCTGATGGCCGCCTTCGCCGGTGAATTGAAAGCGTTCATGCGCCACGGATGTCCTCCCCGAGATATCTGAACTTAGTCGGCAGAATAACGCTCTTCCTTCCAGGGATCACCACGATTGTGATAACCGCGGACTTCCCAATAACCGGGCCTGTCCTCGGCGAGAAACTCGATGCTCTGCAGCCACTTTGCGCTCTTCCAGAAGTAGAGATGCGGCACCACCAGCCGTACCGGGCCGCCATGCTCCTGCTCCAGCGGCGCGCCGGACCAGCTGTGGACGAGGAGCGCGTCCTCGGCGGCAAAGTCTTCCAGCGCCAGATTGGTGGTGTAGCCGTCATGCGAATGCAGCAGCACGAACCGCGCCTCGTCGCGCGGCCGGCAGGCATCCAGGAGATCGCGGGTCGCCAGCCCTTCCCATTGATTGTCGTAGCGCGACCATGTCGTGACGCAGTGGATGTCGGTCACGAACCTGGATTGCGGCTGGGCGGTGAACTGTGCAAAATCCCAGAAGATCGGATTCTCGACCGCGCCGTAGACGTCGAGCCGCCAGCGCTCGCGCGAAATGTTCGGCGTCAGCCCGAGGTCGAGCGTCGGCCAGTCGTTGGTCAGGTGCTGCCCCGGCGGCAGGCGCGCCTCTTCCGGTCGCGAGATCTTTCCGGTGAGGAATTTTCCCTCGCGTGCCCAGCGCGCCTTGCTGCGCGTCAGCTTGCTCTCGGGCGGCGGCTCATTGTCGTCAGCCATGAGTCCTCTTACTTCGGCGCTCTCGGGTCGATCGGCGTCGTGCCGCCCATGCCCAGAATATCCTCCAGCACTTTGCTGCCGGCCAGAAGCTGCGCTTCGCCGCGCGGCGCGGCCACCACCTGCAATCCGACGGGCAGGCCGGAGGCTGTAAATCCGCAGGGCATCGACAGAGCCGTACAGCACACCAGCGTGATCGCGTAGACGATGCCGAGCCACTCGACGTAATTGTCGAACTTCTTGCCGGCGCATTCGGCGACGTAGCGATTCTCGACCGGGAACGGCGGCACGATCGTAGTGGGACACAGCAGCAGGTCGTACTTGTCGAAGAATTCCAGCGTGCGCGCCGTCATGGCGACGCGCTGCGCTTTGGCGCGCTCGAGTTGCTCGACTGTCAGCTTGAGGCCTTCCTCGATGTTCCAGATCACCTCCGGCTTGAGCAGGTCGCGCTTGGAGCGGAGCAGGGCGGCCTTCGAGAGCGCGAAGTCGAACGCGCGCAGCACATGGAAGCACTCATGGGCCTCGCGCAGATCGGGGTGGGCTTCCTCGACGATGGCGCCGGCCTCGGCGAAACGCTGCGCCGCCTTGCGGGTGATGGCGGCGACCTCGGGGTCGACCGGCGTGATGCCGAGATCGGGCGAATAGGCGATGCGCTTCGGCTTGCTGCCGGAACGTGCTGCCGAGAGGAACGATGTCGGCAGCACCGGCAGCGACAGCGGATCGCCGGGATGCTCGCCGCTCATGGCATCGAGCAGCAGTGCGACGTCTTCGACGTTGCGCGCCATAGGGCCTTGCTGGCCGAGATTGCGGTCGACCGCCGCAGCTATCGTGTGTGCGACGCGGCCGATGCTCGGCCTCAATCCGACGATGCCGCAGAAGCTTGCGGGGCTACGCAAGCTGCCGCCCATATCGGAGCCATGTGCCAGCCACGCCGTGCCGGTGGCGAGCGCCACCGCCGCGCCGCCCGAGGAACCGGCAGCGGATCGGGACGTGTCCCAGGGATTGCGCGTCGGGCCGAACACATCGTTGAAGGTGTTGGCGCCCGCTCCGAACTCCGGCGTGTTCGATTTGGCGTAGATCACGCCGCCATTGTTTTCGAGATGCTCGACCAGGATGTCTGACTTGGCCGGAATGCTATCCTTGTAGATCGGCGAACCCTGCGTGGTCAGCACGCCCTCGACGGCGGTCAGGTCCTTGATCGGGATCGGCAGCCCGGCGAGCAGGCCACGCTCGGCGGCCGGCTTCTTCATCAGGGCTTTTGCATGGGTGCGGGCGCGGTCGAAGCACAGCGTCGGCAGCGCGTTGACCTTGCCGTCGACCTCGGCGATGCGCTTTTCCAGCACGTCAAGCAGGTCGAGCGGCGTGACTTCACCCGATTTCAGCTTGCCGACGACGGCACACGCCGTCTCACGCACCAGATCCTGATCTGCCACCGGTATCTCCGTTCGTTTCCGTTTCTTGGTCGCTGGTGGTGCTGTAGAACATTTTCCGGCAAAGTGGAACGCACGGAATTTGTGACCGACCCGGAGATATCTGCATGACGACGCTGTTTTCTGCGCTTGACTGGCGCGCGATGAGCCAGGAGGCGCGTGACCTCGGCCTCAACAACAGCGTTGCCGTGGCCGGCAGCCTTGAGATGGTCTCCGGCTGGGAGCAGCGCTCCGGCGAGATGCGCAAGCGCTTTCCCGATACTATCGATTTGCGATATGGCCCGCGCGAGCGCAACCGGATCGATTTCCTGAAAGCGGCCGATAGCGCGCCGACGCTGCTGTTCATCCACGGCGGCTACTGGCAGATGCGGTCGAAGGAGGTCTTCACCGTCGTCGCCGAAGGGCCGATGGCGCACGGGATCAATGTCGCGCTGATCGGCTACACGCTGGCACCGGATGCGACGCTGGACGAGATCGTCGCCGAAATTCACGCCGGTATCGGTTTCCTCAGCGGCCAACTGCCTGCGCTCGGCGCCGCCAAGGACGGCATCGTGGTCTCCGGCTGGTCCGCCGGCGGGCATCTGACTGCGATGGCGCTGTCGCATCCGAAGGTGAGGGCAGGCATGGCCATATCAGGCATCTACGACCTCGAGCCGATCCGCCACAGCTACCTCAATGAGAAACTGCGTGCGGATGAAGCAACCTCGCGCCGCAACTCGCCGATGACTTGGGAAGGCGGTCCATTAAAACCGCTGTCGCTGGTGGTCGGCAGCGCCGAACTGCCGCTGCTGCGCAAGCAGACCGCCGATTTTGCCGGTCACCGCGCCCGGTATGGCTTGCCGGTGACGTATGAGGAAATTCCAGGCGCGGATCACTTCACGATCATGCACGAGATGATGTCGCCGAAGGGAAGAATCACGACGCTGATCCGGCAGTTGTTCGAGCGGACGGCCTAAGTCGTCATTGCGAGCGCAGCGAAGCAATCCATCTGGCCGCTTGCAGCGCTATGGATTGCTTCGTCGCTTCGCTCCTCGCAATGACGTGGAGAGGTCAGAGGCCTAACCCCATCCCGATGTATATCCGCCATCCACCGTGTAAATCACCCCCGACGTGTAACCGGCACGGTCCGATGCCAGGAACGCCATGAGGTCGCCGATCTCGCGCGCATGCGCGGGGCGGCGTAGCGGCATGTTCTTCTGGAATTCCTTGTAGCGGTTCTCGTCGCTGAACTGGTTCTTGGCGCGGGTCTTCAAGAGCGTGACGTGACGGTCGGTGCCGACGGGGCCGGGATTGATGCCGACCACGCGGATGTTATCGGCGAGGCTCTTGCCGCCGAGCGCGCGGGTGAACGCCATCAGCGCGGCGTTGCCGGCGCTGCCGCAGATGTAGTTGGCGTCGAATTTTTCGCCGGCCGCGCCGATGTCGTTGACGATGACGCCACCGCCGCGCGCCTTCATCTGCGCGTAGATCGTGCGGGTGAGGTTGATGTAGCCGAACACCTTCAGCTCCCAGGCGTGGCGCCAGGTGGCCTCGTCGATCTTGTCGATCGAGCCGCCAGGGATGTCGCCGGCATTGTTGACGAGGATGTCGATGTCGGCGGCATCCTTTGCAAGCCGTGCGAGATCCTCGGGCTTGCGCAGGTCCACGACATGGGTGGTGGCGCCGATCTGGTGCGCGGAGCGCAGCCGCTCGGCCAGCGCTTTCAACTGCTCGCCATTGCGGGCGGCCAGCATGACGTCGCAGCCTTCCTCGGCAAAGGCTTCGGCGGCGGCCGCGCCAATGCCCTTGGAGGCGCCGGTAATCAGGACACGCTTGCCGCGCAGATGCAGATCCATGGGAAGGCTCGCTTGGGTGAGGGGAGGCGGAAAGAGGGGCCGCAAAATTGTCAGCCTTGTTGTTAGGCTTGGGGCGCCGCGGCGGTCAACATTGCAGTGCAGCGTTGCGCAAGCGGCGGCTTTGGTCCATTGCAAGGCAATCAAATAAGCGGCATTAGCCGGCCCGGCCAAGACAAGTAAGGAAACTCTCGATGAGCGCCAAAAAGCAGTATCGGATCGCGGTCATTCCCGGCGACGGCATCGGCAAGGAAGTTGTGCCGGAAGGCCTGCGCGTGCTGGAGGCGGCGGCGAAAAAGCATGGCGTCGCCGTGCACTTCGACCACTTCGACTTCGCGTCCTGGGACTATTACGAAAAGCACGGCGAGATGATGCCGGAGGATTGGAAGGCGCAAATCGGCAAGCACGATGCGATCTATTTCGGCGCGGTCGGCTGGCCCGCGAAAATCCCCGATCACATTTCGCTGTGGGGCTCGCTCATCAAGTTCCGGCGCGAGTTCGACCAGTACGTCAACCTGCGCCCGGTGCGGCTGATGCCCGGCGTGCCGTCGCCGCTCGCCAACCGCAAGCCCGGCGATATCGATTTCTGGGTGGTGCGCGAAAATACCGAGGGCGAATATTCCTCCGTCGGCGGACGCATGTTTCCGGACACCGACCG
>PNLC01000153.1 GCA_013822885.1 Bradyrhizobium sp. | reverse complement strand
CCCAGGAAAAGATCATGCAGGCCATCATGCGCAACAAGGTCTTGAACAATAGCCTGCGCGCGAACAACATGCAGGCGGGAGCCATGCGGCCATGACCGACAAGACCGTTTCGCTTGGCCAAGAGCGGCATTCCGGGTTCATCAAGAACAATCTGCGCACCTACGGCATGCTGCTGTCGCTGTTTGCGATCATGCTGTTCTTCCAAATCATGACCGACGGCACGCTGCTGCAGCCGCTCAACCTCACCAATCTGGTGCTGCAGAACAGCTACATCGTCATCATGGCGCTCGGCATGCTGCTGGTGATCGTGACCGGGCATATCGACCTCTCGGTCGGTTCGGTCGCAGGTTTCGTGGGGGCGGTGGCGGCGGTGCTGATGGTCCGCTACCAGGTCGATTATCCGCTGGCGTTCATCGCGTGCCTGCTGGTGGGCGCGGCGATCGGGGCGGCGCAGGGCTATTGGGTTGCCTATTTCGGAATCCCTTCCTTCATCGTCACGCTGGCCGGGATGCTGGTCTTCAAGGGCCTTGCGCTGGCGCTGCTGCAGGGCCAGTCCGTCGGGCCGTTTCCCGCGACCTTCCAGAAGCTGTCGTCGGGCTTTATCCCGGAGCTGCTTCCGGACGTCGGCACGCTGCACCCGACCTCGCTGCTGATCGGCATCGTGCTTGCCTTTGCGTTCGTCTATGCCAGCGCCCGGAGCCGCGCGCGGGAACATTCGCACGGGATCGAGGTCGAGCCTTATGCGTTCTTCGTCGCGAAAAGCGCGGTGCTGTCGGGCGCGGTGATCTATTTCACTTACCTGATCGCTTCGCATCGCGGGTTGCCGAACGTCCTAGTCATCATGACGGTACTGATCGCCTTCTACGCCTTCATCACGCGGCGAACGGTAATCGGACGGCAGATCTATGCCGTCGGCGGCAATGCGAAGGCCGCAAAGCTGTCCGGCATCAAGACCGAGCGGCTCACCTTCTTTACGTTCGTGAACATGGGCGTTCTGGCCGCGCTCGCCGGGCTGGTGTTCGCCGCGCGCCTCAACACGGCAACGCCAAAGGCCGGCATCGGCTTCGAGCTCGACGTCATCGCCGCCTGCTTCATCGGCGGCGCATCGGCTTACGGCGGCGTCGGCCGGGTTGGTGGGGCCGTGGTCGGTGCCATGATCATGGGCGTGATGAACAACGGGATGTCGATCCTCGGCATCGGCATCGACTATCAGCAGGTGATCAAGGGGCTCGTCTTGCTCGGGGCCGTTTGCATCGACGTGTATAACCAGCGCAGGTAATCTTCATCATGGCTCCAGCCACAAAACTCTACCGCGGCGTGTTTCCGGTCGCGCCGACCATCTTCGACGAGCGCGGCGAACTCGACATCGATGGCCAGCGGCGCTGCATCGATTTCATGATCGACGCTGGCTCGCACGGCATCTGCATTCTGGCCAATTTCTCCGAGCAGTTCGTGCTGACCGACGCCGAGCGCGAGCAGGTGATGGAGGCGGTGCTGAAGCATGTCGCCGGCCGGGTGCCTGTCATCGTGACGACGACCCATTTCAGTTCGGCGATCTGCGCCGCGCGCAGCCGCCAGGCCCAGCAGGCGGGTGCTGCGATGGTGATGATCATGCCGCCCTATCACGGCGCCACCTTCCGCGTCTCCGAGAAGGCCATCTTCGAGTTCTTTTCGGTCGTCTCCGATGCCATCGATATCCCGATCATGATCCAGGACGCGCCGGTGGCGGGAACGCCGCTCTCGGTCGACTTCCTGGCCCGGATGGCTCGGGACATTCCCCATATCAGCTATTTCAAGATCGAGGTGCCGATGGCCGCGGCCAAGCTTCGCGATCTCATCGCAGCAGGCGGCGACAGCATCGTCGGACCCTGGGACGGCGAGGAGGCCATCACACTGATGGCGGATCTCGATGCAGGCGCCACCGGCGCCATGACCGGCGGCGGCTATCCCGACGGCATCCGCCAGATCATGGATCCGTATTTTGCCGGGCGGAGGGACGAGGCCGCGGCGGCGTATGCGCGCTGGCTGCCGCTGATCAACTACGAAAACCGGCAATGCGGATTGCAGGCCTGCAAGATCCTGATGAAGGAGGGCGGCGTGATCGGTTCGGACACGGTTCGCCATCCCCTGCAGAAGCTCCACCCGGCAACGCGCGCCGGCCTGATCGACATCGCCCGTTCGCTCGATCCCGTCGTGCTGCGTTGGGGCCGCTAATCCCCAGAAAGAACAAAAGCTGCGCCGGATTGGCTGGCATGGAAATACGCTTCCATCCCGAGGCCTGAAAAAGCCAATCGCTTCCATTGCTCCCGCGGCCGGAAACGACGACATTTACCTCTGAAACCAGCGGATGGCGCGCGATGGAACAGATGGGTTATGAGCCGTTTGGCGAGCGCCTGGCGCCCGAAAGGGACGCCCGGCCGCGTTTGCCCGTCTCCAGATATCTGTTGTGGGCCGGCACCGGCCTGTTCTGGTCGCTGGTCGTTACCATCGTGCTTGCCCGTGCGGCCTATTTCGAGCCGGGATTTTTTGACGGATTCGACCGCGCAATGACCTTCGCCGGACGCGCGTTGGGGATCCTTTAGACCCAAGCCACCTCTACCATCGACTTGTCGTTCCAGATGATTCGCTGGAACGCGGTCGCCGCATGCCGCGCGGGTTCCAACCTTTGCGTGCGGGCTGGATAACAGTGGCAAACAGGCGCAGCAAATGCGCCTTCAAGGACAGAACTTCTCTCTATCGGGCCCGACCGAAATTATATTATTCAGTTAGGCCATCAGGGGAATAAAATCTTTCCCTTCAGAGGATGTTTTGTGCCGCAAGATGAAGGTTCTTCCGCAGCCGGCGATAGACCGGCGAATAGACCGGCGACCAGCGCCGGCCGGCTCGTAGCGCTCCTTCCGGGCGTCATTCTTTGCGTCATTGTCGCCGTCATCTCGACGGGCCTGGAAACCCTGGAACGGCATATGTTCGCGCATCCCTATGTGGAGGCGCTGGTGGTTGCGATCCTGCTCGGCATGGCCGTGCGCAGCTTCTGGACGCCGCCCCAGCGCTGGCAGGCCGGGATCGCGTTCAGCGCCAAGCAACTGCTCGAATTTGCAGTGATGCTGCTCGGTGCCTCGATCAGCTTTGCCATGATCGCAGCTTCCGGCGTCGCGCTGCTCGGCGCGATCGCCGCGACCGTCATTGTCACCCTGGGCCTGAGTTTCGGTCTGGGCCGCATGCTCGGCCTGTCGACGCGGCTATCGATCCTGATCGCCTGCGGCAACTCCATCTGCGGCAATTCGGCGATCGCGGCCGTCGCGCCGGTGATCGGGGCCGATGGTGACGAGATCGCGTCCTCGATCTCGTTCACGGCGATCCTCGGCGTGGTGATGGTGCTGGGATTGCCGCTTCTGATCCCGCTTCTGGAGCTTTCGGCGACGCAATACGGAATTCTCGCCGGCCTCACCGTCTACGCCGTCCCGCAAGTGCTTGCCGCGACGGTGCCGGCGGGGCTCGTGAGCACGCAGATCGGCACCCTGGTCAAGCTGATGCGCGTCCTGATGCTGGGGCCGATTGTGGTCGCGCTCGCGCTGCTGGCCCCGCGCCTGCAGGGTAGCACGCGAAGTAAGACAACGGTCGGCTTCTTCCGGCTGGTACCCTGGTTCATCATCGGCTTTCTCGCGTTCGCCGCCTTGCGCTCGCTCGACATCATTCCCGCGACTGTGATCGGCCCGCTGACCGCGATCACCAGCTTCCTCACCGTCGTGTCGATGGCCGCACTCGGGCTCGGGGTGGACGTGCGGGTACTTGCGAATGTTGGAGGCCGGGTGACGGCGGCCGTCACGTTGTCGCTGTTGTTCTTGCTGGCGATCAGCATTGGCCTGATTCAACTGTTCAAATGAGGTGCGGTCCGTTGAAATGAACGGCTCGGGAGACGAAAAGCGCGCGGCGACGACCGGAGCCGCCGGCAGCGGAGCGGCCCGGCACGGCATCCCGGCCGGCGTCTGGGTCCTCGGTTTCGTCTCGATGCTGATGGACATCTCCTCGGAGATGATCCACGCCCTGCTGCCGCTCTATATGGTGACGGTGCTCGGAACCTCGACGCTCGCCGTCGGCATCATCGAAGGCATTGCCGAAGCCACCGCATCGATCACCAAGGTATTCTCCGGCGCGCTGAGCGACTGGCTTGGCAAACGCAAAATGCTGGCCGCGTTCGGCTACGGCCTGGCGGCCTTCACCAGGCCGATCTTCGCCCTGGCGGCTTCGCTCGAATGGCTGATTGCCGCGCGCTTCATCGACCGCGTCGGCAAGGGCATTCGCGGCGCGCCGCGCGATGCCCTCGTTGCCGACATCGCGCCGGCGCATCTGCGCGGTGCAAGTTTTGGCCTGCGCCAATCGCTCGACACGATCGGCGCTTTTCTTGGACCGCTTCTCGCCATCGGCCTGATGTGGCTGATGGCCGATAATTTCCAGGCGGTGTTCTGGATCTCCGCCATTCCGGCGGTTTTGGCCGTTGCGTTGATCTTGTTTGCGGTGAAGGAGCCGGACCGGCCAAAGGAATTGCGCCGGGTTCGCATGCCGCTGCATCGCGATGAACTGCGCCGTCTCGGCACGTCCTATTGGTGGGTCGTGGCGCTCGCGACGGTTTTTACGCTGGCGCGTTTCAGCGAAGCGTTCCTCATCCTGCGGGCGCAATCGATCGGCATGCCGCTGGCGCTGGTGCCGATCGTCCTGGTCATCATGGCTCTCGCTTATTCCCTGTCGGCCTATCCTGTCGGCGTGTTGTCCGATCGCGTCAATCGCCTGACGCTGCTCGCGATCGGCCTTCTGCTGCTCGTCGTGGCCGACCTCCTGCTCGCTTTTGCAACAGGCATCGTCGCGGTCGGAATTGGCGTCGTGTTCTGGGGCCTGCACATGGGCTTCACGCAAGGGCTGCTCGCAACCCTGATTGCGGACGTAGCCCCGGCCGAATTGCGCGGAACTGCCTTCGGGGTGTTCAATCTGATGACCGGCGTCGCACTGCTTGTCGCCAGCCTCGTCGCCGGTGCGGTGTGGGATATGGCAGGGCCGCAAGCCACGTTTCTGGCGGGGGCCGCCTTTGCCTTGCTGACGCTCGCAGGGCTGCTTGTCATTCGCGGTCGGCTGGGAGCACGGGCAGACGCCTGATGCGGAAAGCGCCGACCGATGCGAGCGAACCGTGCTGGCATACCGTTTGCAAGCAAACGGAGACTGACTGGCATCGGTTTGGCTGCCCCCGTTCCCCTCGTGTGGCGTCAAACCTTCGGCCAAAAAATGGCCGCAACCGCCACAACTCGAGACCGGGAGAGTTCTATGGATCGCAGGACTGTGTTGAAGGGACTTGCCGGGGTGGGCAGCCTGGCGGCAACGGGCGGCCTTTCGATGCCGGCGCTTTCCCAGGGCGCTGCCGCGCGCACGCTGAAGTTTGTGCCGCAGGCCAACCTTGCGAACTTCGATCCGATCTGGGGGACCCAATATGTCGTGCGCAACGCCGCTGCGCTGGTGTGGGATACGCTTTACGGCCTCGATGCCACGCTGCAGCCGCAGCGCCAGATGGTCGAGTCCGAACAAGTGTCCGATGACGGTCTGGTCTGGACCTTCCGGCTGAGGCCGGGGCTCAAGTTCCACGACGGCGCGCCGGTGCTGGCCAAGGATGTGGTCGCGAGCCTGACGCGATGGTCGGCGCGCGATCCCATGGGCTTGATGATCAAGGCGATCCAGAACGAGTTGACCGCGGTCGACGACAAAACCATCAAATGGTCGCTGAAAGCGCCTTATCCGAAGATGCTGCTGGCGTTGGGCAAGAACAGCACGCCCTGCGCGTTCATCATGCCGGAGCGCATTGCCCAGACCGATCCGTTCAAGCAGATCCCCGAATATATCGGCTCCGGCCCGATGAAGTTCGCCAAGGGCGAATGGGTGCCCGGCGCCAAGGCGGTGTTCGAGAAGTTCGCCGATTACACGCCGCGGCAGGAGAAGGCATCCTGGCTCGCCGGCGGGAAGCAGATGCTGGTCGATCGCATCGAATGGGTTGTCATCCCCGATCCCGCGACGGCAGCCGCCGCGTTGCAGAACGGTGAGGTCGACTGGTGGGAGAGCCCCATTACCGACCTGGTGCCGTCGCTCAGGAAGAACCGCAACATCAACGTCGATATCGCCGATCCGCTCGGCAACATCGGTTCGTTCCGGATGAACCATTTGCATCCGCCCTTCAACGATGTGAAGGCGCGGCGTGCCGTGCTCGCGGCGCTGAGCCAGGAAGACTACATGCGCGCCCTGGTCGGCGACGACACCGCGCTGTGGAAGCCGCTGCCGGGATTCTTTACACCGGATACGCCGCTCTACACGGAAGAGGGCGGTGAGATTTTGAAGGGCAAGCGCGATCTTGCGATGGCCAAGAAGCTGTTGGCCGAGAGCGGCTATTCGGGCCAGCCGGTGACCTGTGTCGTGGCGCAGGACCAGCCGATCACCAAGGCGCAGGGCGATGTCACCGCTGACCTGTTGAAGCAGATGGGGATGAATGTCGACTTCGTTGCGACCGACTGGGGCACGGTCGGCTCCCGCCGCGCCCAGAAGACGCCGCCGGGCCAGGGCGGCTGGCAGGTGTTTCACACCTGGCACGCCGGCGCGGACTGCATCAATCCTGCCGCCTACAACGCCATTCGCGGCACGGGCGACAAGGCGTGGTTTGGCTGGCCCACCAGCGAACCCGTGGAAAAGGAGGTTCTGGCATGGTTCGCCGCCAAGAATCTCGATGAGGAGAAGTCCGCGGTGAAGCGCCTCAACAAGGCGGCGCTCGATGATGTGGTCTATGCGCCGACCGGCTTCTTCCTGAGCTACACGGCGTGGCGCAAGAACATCTCCGGCATCGCGAAGGGGCCGCTGCCGTTCTTCTGGGGCGTGTCGAAGTCCGCATGACGGCGCGGTGACCCATGGTCTCGTATATCTTTCGCCGCGTTCTATCGACCCTGCCAGTGATGGGGATCGTTGCGCTGTTCGTATTCAGCCTGCTCTACATCGCGCCGGGCGATCCGGCGGCGGTGATCGCCGGCGACCAGGCGAGCCCCGCCGACGTCGAGCGCATTCGCCAGGGCCTCGGCCTCGACCGGCCGTTCCTGGTCCAGTTCGGGACCTGGGTCTGGCAAATCCTGCACGGCAATCTCGGCACCTCGATCTTCACCAACATGCCGGTCTCCGCGATGATCGCGCAGCGCATCGAGCCGACGCTCTCGCTGATGGCGATTACGCTGGTCCTGACCATCCTTGTCGCGGTCCCGCTCGGGGTCGTGGCGGCGTGGAAGGCCGGAAGCTGGGTGGACCGCACCATCATGGCCTTCGCCGTGTTCGCCTTCTCACTTCCCGTCTTTGTCGTCGGATACGTGCTGGCCTTCGTGTTCTCGCTGCAGTTCGAATGGCTGCCCGTTCAGGGCTATACGCCTTTGGCGGCGGGCCTCTGGCCGTGGCTGCAGAACCTCATTCTTCCTGCGCTCGCGCTAGGCACCGTCTACATCGCGCTGATCGCGCGCATCACCCGCGCCTCCATGCTCGAGGTGCTGCAGCAGGATTATGTCCGCACCGCCCGCGCCAAGGGCCTCGACACGCGCAACATCCTGTTCGTCCATGCGCTGAAGAACGCCGCCGTTCCGATCGTGACTGTCATCGGCATCGGCATTGCGCTGCTGATCGGCGGCGCGGTGGTGACCGAAAGCGTGTTTGCGATTCCGGGTCTTGGCCGGCTGACGATCGATGCCATCCTGCGCCGCGACTACCCTGTCATCCAGGGCATCGTGTTGCTGTTCAGCTTTCTCTATGTGATCGTCAACCTGCTGGTCGACGTCACCTACACCCTGGTCGATCCGAGGATCCGCTATTGAGTATCGTCAGCACCAGCACGGCGCCGGTGCCGCCGGGCCTCGTCATTGCGCCGCAACTACCGGACCTGATGCTGCCGGTGGCCATCCGGCGCGGCGTGTTCGGATTTCTGCGCAATCATCCGACGGTCGCGATCGGCGGCGCCTTGCTGCTCTGCCTGGTCTTGATCGCGGTCTTCGCGCCCTGGCTCGGGACCGTCGACCCGACCGCGATCTCGCCCGCCAAGCGCACGCGCCTTCCTTCCGCCGATTACTGGTTCGGCACCGACATACTTGGTCGTGACGTCTATTCGCGCGTGCTCTATGGGGCGCGGGTCTCGCTCACCGTGGGCCTGTCGGTCGCCATCCTGGCCTCGCTCGCCGGTCTCGCCATCGGCCTCGTCTCGGGGTTCGTGCGGTGGGCGGACGGCATCCTGATGCGGTTCATGGACGGGCTGATGTCGATACCGCCGATCCTGCTCGCGATCGCGCTGATGGCGTTGACGCGCGCGAGCGTTGGCAACGTCATCCTGGCCATCACGGTGGCCGAAATCCCGCGCGTCTCGCGGCTGGTGCGCAGTGTCGTGCTGTCGCTGCGCGAGCAGCCGTACGTGGACGCCGCCACAGCCTCCGGCACGCGAACGCCGATGATTATCCTGCGCCACATCCTGCCCAACACGCTGGCGCCGATGCTGGTCCAGGCCACCTATATCTGCGCCAGCGCCATGATCGTGGAGTCGATCCTCTCTTTCATCGGCGCCGGCACGCCGCCCACCATTCCGTCCTGGGGCAACATCATGGCGGAGGGCAGGGCGCTGTGGCAGGTCAAGCCCTACATCGTGTTCTTTCCCGCCGCG
>PNLC01000152.1 GCA_013822885.1 Bradyrhizobium sp. | reverse complement strand
GGGGAGGGCGCCATGACCACCACGTTCGAAGGTCTCAACGCCGGCGACGGTATCGAGGGGCCGGCCTTCGCGGTCAGCCGCGAATCCATCCGCCTGTTTTGCGATGCCTCGCTCGACTACAACCCGCTGCATCTCGACGACGACTACATGAAGGGCTCGTTCGGCAAGACCAGTTTCGGCGGCATCATCATGCACGGCATGAACAATTTCGGGCTGATCTCGCGCATGATCACCGACTGGGCCTATCCGGCCGGGGCGATTCACCGGCGGCTGGAGACGAGGTGGGTCAAGCCGGTCCGGCCCGGCGATACGATCCAGCCCTACGGCGTCGTCAAATCCAAGCAGGTGACGAAAAGCTCGCGCTGGGTGCTGATCGACGTCATGGTCCGGAACCAGCTTGGTGAAAAAGTCGCTACCGGCGAGGCGATGGTGGAATTCCCGCCGGATTGAATTCGGCTGTTATATCAATGGGTGCCGCAAGGAGCGGGGCCGCGGCGCCCCGCTCGAACGGTACCTGAAACGGCCCATCCGGATTGACATTCGGTGCCGCGATGGCTTAGAACCCGCTCCGTCCCGGGCGGTTGCCGCTTTTCGGGATATCTCCCATTTTGCCGCTCTCGGGTAGCTCAGGTTCGGCCTTCAACACGGCCTTTCGAAGCAATCAGGATTGTCCCATGAAGGTCCGTAACTCGTTGAAATCGCTGCGTGGTCGCCACCGCAACAACCGTCTGGTCCGCCGCAAGGGCCGGGTTTATGTGATCAACAAGGTGCAGCGCCGCTTCAAGGCCCGTCAGGGCTGAGCTGCCTGCCAGGCCTGCGCCGGGTTCCGCCGGCGCCTCGCTACTTTCACAGGTCTTTGACGACGTGCTGCTTTGCAGCGCGTTTTTCTGTGTCTAGACTTGCCCTATGGCATTGAGATTCCCGGTCACCCCCAAATTCCGGATCGCGATCCTCGCCGCGGTCGTGGCAGCCGCGCCCGTGAGCGCTCTTGCGCAGAGCGATCAGAACGACCCTCGGGTCGTCCCGCCGCCGAAGAGCCAGAAGAAATTGCCGGAGGCGCCGAGCAAGCTTCCCAAGGTCGGCGGAGATCGCACCCGCGGACTGGACTTCCTGTTCGGCGCGCTGAAGGCCGCGCCCGATGAAACCAGCGCCAAGCATGTCGAGGCGCGGATCTGGGCGGTGTGGCTGCAGACCTCGAGCGATACCGCCGCGCTGTTGATGCTGCGCGCCAAGGCCGCGATGGATGCGCAGAAGCCGGACGTCGCGCTGAAGCTGCTGGACGCCGTCGTCAAGCTGCGTCCCGATTACATCGAAGCCTGGAACAGGCGCGCGACGCTGTACTATCTGAAGAACGACTACGCCCGGTCGCTCCAGGACATCCGCGAAGTGCTGATCCGCGAGCCTCGCCATTTCGGCGCACTGGCGGGGCTCGGCATGATCATGCAGGACATCGGCGACGAAAAGCGCGCGCTCGAAGCGTTCCGCAAGGCGCTCGCTGTCAACCCGCACCTCGAAAAGGTGCCGGAACTGGTGAAGACGCTCACCGAAAAGGTTGAAGGCCGCGATATCTGATCTGAAGCGCGTAAGATCGTGCCTTATCAGACAGTTCGCCGTTAACCCTGATCATCTACCGTAGTCCGCAGAGGGGAACGTTGCGCCCCTTGCGCGCTATTATCTGCTGACTGCGTGACAGGAGCGAGCCATGAAACGACTACTGCTGGCCGGCGCGATGATGGTCGCGACCGAAACCTGCGCTTTTGCGCAAAGCGGTTTTTGGGTGGTCGGCGACAGCGCGGCCGGCAAATGCGAGATTGTTACGAGCAATCCCGTCATCAACAGCCAGGTCGGCGGAAATATCACGTTCGGAAGCGGACCATACAAATCGATCGACGACGCCAAACTGGCGCGTTCGAACATTTCCGAATGCCCAACTGTGCCCGAACCTCCTGCCGAACAGGCGCCGGAGGAGGGGAAATCCGACTAACCTAGTGGATGGCGTTACTGCCGCGGGCCATGCCGTCCAGGCCGACCGCTGCATAGAATTGCGCCAACTCCGCCTCAAGCTGCTCGTTCACCTGCAGCAGCGCCTTGAGCGCACCGCGGATGTCGCCGTTGCAGTTCGCTACGATCTTGTCGATGGCCGCTTCGCTTGCGTCGGTAATCATGGGTTACTCCTCGGAATAATACGCTGAACCAATTTGTAGTCGGCAACCCTGTTCCTGTGGATTCCGGGTACGACGCGCGCGTTGGCTACCCCCACATCAGACACGCCCACAGATGGCGAAAGTGTCGACGCAATTGTATAAAGCCGCCGATGACATCGTAATGACCCCGCTATCCACAGAATCTGCACCTTGTGGACAACTTTGGAAACCCGCCGCCGATCGCGCCGTAGCTCGCTCGTGCGACAGATCCGGACAAATTCAATGGTGGCAGTGATCGTCGTGGCGGCGCTGGGGGTACTGGCGCTGGTCACGCAGGCCGGAGTATGGCTCGCGCAGCGGGCGCATCCCGCCCAGGGCAGGATGGTCGGGGTCGCAGGCGGCGCCCTCCATGTCGTCGATATCGGCCCCCGCGACGCGGTCGGCCTGCCGATCGTGATGCTGCATGGCGCCAGCTCCAACCTCGAGGTGATGCGGCAACCGGTCGGCGAACGGCTCGCCCGGGCTCGCCGCGTGATCCTGATCGACCGGCCCGGGCACGGCTGGAGCACCCGCGACCGCCTCGAGGATTCGACACCCGAAATCCAGGGCCGGATGATCGGGGAGGCGCTCGCCAAGCTTGGCGTCGACCGGGCGGTCTTCGTGGTGCATTCCTGGGCCGGGGCACTGGGGACGCGTATCGCGCTGGATTATCCGCAATCGGTCGCGGGTCTGGTGATGTTGGCGCCGGTAGCCTACCCGTGGCCGGGCGGAGTCGGGCGATACAACAGGATCGTGACCACGCCGGTGATCGGCCCGCTGCTCGCCCACACAATCACGCTGCCGCTCGGCCTGCTGCTGGCCGAGCCCGGTGCCCGCGGCGTCTTCCTGCCGCAGCCGATGCCGCCGGGCTTTGTGAGAAATACCGCGACACCGCTGCTGCTGCGCCCGCGCGAGTTCCTCGCCAATGCATGGGATTTGACGACGCTGAAAGCCGCTGTTGCCGAACAGGCGCCGCGCTATTCGCAGATCAGGGCGCCGATCACGATCATCTCGGGCGACGAGTCCGACAAGACAGTCTCGACCAGCATCCATTCGCGGCCGCTCGCCGAGGTCGCCCCCGATGCAAAGCTGATCGTGTTGCCCGGGGTCGGTCACATGATCCAGAACGCCGCGCCCGATCTCGTGGTTTCCGAGATCGAGGCGATGGTCGCCCGCACCAGGCAGGTCGCGGGGGTAACGGCGGCGAACTAGCGCCGTAGCCTTCTTCTCATCCAGCGCACCAAATTGGCCATGCGTTTCGGGCGCCATGAAACTTCCTTCCCGCCCAATTGCCCGGCGACGGAAATCGGCGGTATGGAGGTACGAACGCGTGAACCTTCGCCCATGGCCATGACCGCCGACGATATCCTGCAGCATCCAGCGCTCGAACGATGCGTTCGAGTCCAGACACGATCGCTGCTATCTATGCACGAGACCAGTCCGCGGGTGGCCTCGCTGTTCGGGACGCACCAGCGCTGGTTGATGGCGCACGCGGCGCTGGCTCAGTATTTTCGCAACGAAGCCGATGAAAAGGGCGCTGGGCTGCTTGCCGAGCGGTTCCTTGAAATCGTGGAGCGTGACGGCCTGGCGAGCCGTAACACGGCGTCGGCGTTTCTCAAGGAATTGCTGAAATACGAAATTGTCCGTTTTGTCGCCGACAGCGAGGGCCGGCGCCACCGGCCGGTGGAACCCGCGCCGGCGGTAAAGATGGCGCTGTTTCGCTGGCATGAGCTGCATTTTGCGACCCTTGATGAATTGGACGGCGGCCAGGGTGGCAGCGTTCCACGCGCGGCCCGCCTTGCTCGGCGTCATCCAGCCCCTGATCGCCGATGGCCTGATCGGCTCCGTAGCTGTTCGCGAGCCGGCGGGTACCTTCGAACTGTTTATCTGGATCAACGAGGGCGGGTTGGTGATGGATCGTCTGATCGTCGGATGCGAGGAGGGCGCCGGCGACCGCGAGCGAATTCAAACCGACGTGACTTCGGTTTCGGGATTGGCGCGGCGCTTCAACCTGTCGCGGACCCAGCTCGGGCGCAAGTTTGCCGAGGCGGAGGCGATGGGCAGCATGGGCTGGTCGGGCGTGCGTGGAAGGTCGCCGTTATGGATTTCGGCAGGCTTCCGACGCGAATATCACGAAGTCCAGGCTGTGAAACTCTCGATCATCGACGCCGCCTTCGAAGCCTGCACCGCGCAAGCCCCGCACGCCGACGTCAGCCCGGCTATCGCGTAGCGCCATTTCGATCCCGGCACGATCTTGCCTGCACGATCCGCCGGTGAAACGGCGGATGACTTGGCGTACTGCGATGCGTTAGCATTGCGCGCGGGATTCCGCTGCTCGGCCCGCCGAAGCAAACCGAAGCTGGAGCGGTGACTTCTGAAGAAAAATCATCGCGATCCAGGATGAATGTGAGAGTTGGGATTTAGGGCAGCTTACCTTCGAGGGAGAGCCCCATGTACGCCGCCATTCGTCAAGGCAAGGCAAAGGCCGGGCAGGTCGAAGAGCTCACACGCAGGATCAAGGAAGGCGCGATACCCGTTATCAGCGCGGTCGAAGGCTTCATGGGCTATTACGTGGTCTATGCGCCCGACGACACCGTGATCGCGATCAGCCTGTTCAACAACTACGCCGCGGCCGAGGAGTCGAACAAGCGTGCGCTGGCGTGGATCGAGCAGGAACTCGCACCGCTACTGACCGGGCCGGCCACCGCGATGGCCGGGCCCGTGATCGTGCACACGCTGGCTTGAAGCCAAGAGCGCGCGACAGGGGGCGCGGTTCTGCGAGGCGCGCAGAACCGCTGCCAACTTCACTTGGTCTTGCCGTCCTTGTCGTACTGCGCCAGGAACGCCCAGAGATTGCCGGCTTCCGTTTCGTTCTTGATGCCGGCGAAAATCATCTTGGTGCCGGGAATCTTCGCCTTCGGATCCCTGATGTATTCGAGGAAGACCTCCTTGTTCCAGGTGATGCCGGAATTCTTGTTCGCTTCCGAATAGGAATAGCCCTCGACGGTGCCGGACTTGCGGCCCTCGAGTCCGTTCAGCGCCGGGCCGACCTTGTTCTTTGCGTTCTCGCCGACCGCGTGGCAGGCGAGGCACTTGTTGAACGAGGTTTTGCCGGCGGCAGCGTCCTGCGCCAGCGCGCCCGTTGCTGTGGCCAAAGATGTAACGACAACCAGCGCGCTCAAAGATGATGTTTTCATGTAATGCTCTTGGTTTTTTCCCGGATAGTGATCTCTTGTGGCAGTACCAACAAGGTTGGACAAGCCACGAAACCTTGACAGGTTTCGCGATTGCCGCCTTGTCCCAGAGAGAACTCATCGCTTGCAGGACCGCAATCCAACCTTCGGATGGCCTACCCAAATCCCGGCAGACGTGGTTGATTTGTCGTGACAATTCGATGAAGTGCGGACTGGAGGGGCACCGATGGCCATCATGATGCCGGCCGCCGATCAGGCGGTCCTGAATCGGCGTGACGCCATTGTGGCCGCGCTGCGCGCGATCGTGCCGGGCGAGGGCGTGATCGACAGTGCCGCTGAAATGCTGCCCTACGAGTCCGACGGGTTGATGGCCTACCGTCAGCCGCCGATGGTCGTGGTACTGCCGGACACCACGGAACAGGTCTCCAGGGTGCTGAAATATTGCCACGCGCAGGGCATCAAGGTGGTGCCGCGCGGCTCCGGCACTTCGCTGTCGGGCGGCGCGCTGCCGCTGGCCGACGGCGTGCTGCTGGGCCTGGGCAAGTTCAAGCGCATCCGCGAGATTGATTTCGACAACCGCGTGGTGGTGACGGAGCCGGGCGTGACCAACCTCGCCATCAGCCAGGCGGTGGCGCATGCCGGCTTCTACTATGCGCCCGATCCGTCGTCGCAGATCGCCTGCTCGATCGGCGGCAATGTCGCCGAGAATTCCGGCGGCGTGCATTGCCTCAAGTACGGCATGACCACCAACAACGTGTTGGGCTGCGAGCTTGTGCTGATGTCGGGCGAGGTCCTGCGCATCGGCGGCAAGGCGGCCGAGAACGCTGGCTACGACCTGATGGGGATCATCACCGGCTCTGAGGGGCTGCTCGGCGTCATCACCGAAATCACGGTGCGGATCCTGCAGAAGCCCGAGACGGCGCGGGCGCTGATGGTCGGGTTCGCCGAGGTCGAGGCGGCCGGCGAATGCGTGGCGCGGATCATCGGCGCCGGCATCATTCCGGGCGGCATGGAGATGATGGACAAGCCGGCGATCCACGCCGCCGAAGCCTTCGTCCATGCCGGGTATCCGCTCGACGTCGAGGCGCTCCTGATCATCGAACTCGACGGCCCGGGCGTGGAGGTCGACGAACTGATCAAGCGAGTCGAGGCGATCGCGCAAGGTTGCGGTTCGACCACCTGCCAGATTTCCACCTCCGAAACCGAGCGCAACCTGTTCTGGGCCGGCCGCAAGGCGGCGTTTCCGGCGGTGGGCCGGATTTCGCCCGACTATCTCTGCATGGACGGTACCATTCCGCGCGGGGCGCTGCCGAAGGCCTTGGCGCGCATCCGCGACCTCTCGGCCAAATACGATCTGCGCGTCGCCAACGTGTTCCACGCCGGCGACGGAAATCTGCATCCGCTGATCCTCTACGACGCCAACCAGCCCGGCGAGATGGAGCGGGCGGAGGCCTTCGGCGCCGACATCCTGCGCGCCTGCGTCGAATTCGGCGGCGTGCTGACCGGCGAGCACGGCGTCGGCATCGAGAAGCGCGACCTGATGCCGGAGATGTTTTCCGAAATCGATCTCAACCAGCAGCAGCGGCTGAAATGCGCGTTCGACGCGCAAGGGCTGCTCAACCCCGGAAAGGTGTTTCCGACGCTGCACCGCTGCGCCGAACTCGGTCGCATGCACGTGCATGGCGGCAAGCTCGCGTTTCCGGACTTGCCGAGATTCTGAGTATGACTTTCGCCAATCATTCAATCGTCGTACCCCGCGAAGGCGGGGTATCCAGTACGCCGCGCCGCCGATATTTATCGCCGGCTGCTGCGATTACTGGATCGTCCGCCTTCGCGGACGATGACAGCAGAGTTCGGGTTTGAAAGCGTGGACACTCTCAGGGTACGTGACCCCAAGGACGTCGAAGAGGTGGTTCGGGCGGCGATCGCCGGCGAGCAGCCGCTGGAGATCATCGGCCATGGCACCAAGCGGCTGATCGGCCAGCCGATGGCCACCAATGCCGTGCTCGATGTGTCGGCGCTGAATGCGGTCACCTCCTACGAGCCGAACGAACTGATCATCACCGTGCAGTCAGGCGCGCCGCTTGCCGACGTGCAGTCGCTGATCGATTCCAAAAACCAGCAGTTCGCCTTCGAGCCGATGGATACTTCCGCGCTGCTCGGCGTGTCCGGCAACGGCACCATCGGCGGCATGATCGGGGCGGGACTGGCCGGGCCGCGCCGGATCAAGGCCGGCGGCGCCCGCGATCACCTCCTGGGCGCGCATGCGGTGTCGGGCTTCGGCGACAGCTTCAAGACCGGCGGGCGCGTGGTGAAGAACGTCACCGGCTACGATCTCTGCAAGCTCCTGACGGGGGCGTGGGGCACGCTCGCGGTCATGACCGAGGTGACGCTGAAGGTGATGCCGAAGCCTGAAAGCGAGCGCACGCTGGTGCTTGCCGGGCTCGACGATTTGACCGCGAACCGTGCGATGACCGCAGCCCTCGGGTCGCCCTACGATGTGTCAGGCGCGGCGCATTTGCCGGGTTCGGTGTTTGGCTCTGCCGCTGGCGCGCTGGCGCGGCTCGGGGAGGCGGGGCGGGCGGTGACCATGCTGCGACTGGAGGGCATCGCGGCTTCGGTGGCAGACCGCGCCGGATCGCTCGGCAACGCGCTGGCCGCGTTCGGCGCGGTGGAGATGCTGCAGGACGACGCCTCGGCGGCGGCCTGGGCCGAGATCCGCGACGCCGGGCCGTTCGCCGCCAGCGGCGCGCGCGGGCTATGGCCGGTATGGCGGATCGTCTGCCCGCCGGCCTCGGGCGGCGCGCTCGGCATGGCGCTGGCGCGCGAGTCCCAGGGCGACGTGATCTACGATTGGGGCGGCGGCCTGATCTGGGCGGCGCTGCCGCCGAAGCCGGACGCGCAGGCCGCATTAGTCCGCGCGCGGGTCGACGCCGCGGGCGGTCATGCCGCACTGATCCGCGCTTCCGATGAGGTCCGGCGCAGCATCGACGTGTTTCAACCTCAGCCGGCCGGATTGGCGGCCCTGAGCGAGCGCATCCGCAACAGCTTCGATCCCAGGACCATTCTCAACCGCGGCCGGATGCTGCGGGGGCCCGTGACATGAAAACCGAATTCTCGCTCGCCCAACTCGCCGATCCCGATATCGCCGAAGCCGACAAGATCCTGCGCGCCTGCGTGCATTGCGGGTTCTGCACCGCGACCTGTCCGACCTACGTGCTGCTCGGCGATGAGCTCGATAGCCCGCGCGGGCGCATCTATCTGATCAAGGAGATGCTGGAAAAGGACGAGCCGCCGACGCCGGAGGTGGTCAAGCATATCGACCGCTGCCTG
>PNLC01000151.1 GCA_013822885.1 Bradyrhizobium sp. | reverse complement strand
ACGGCGAGGTCCCCTTGAGAACTGCCGTCACGAAATCCGCCTCGCTCCACCGGCCGATGCCGTAGGTCGGATCGGGCGAGATGTTGGGGACATGGAATGTCCCGAACGGCGACGGCATGGCAAGCCCGCCGCCGAGCTTCAGCCGGTCAGGCTGGTTGGGCACGGCGTGGCAGGAAGAACATCCACCGGCATTGAACGCCGTGAGGCCGTTGGCGAGGTCAGGCGTGCGAGGGGGAAGCGACGATGCGGCGACGACGGCCGGAATCGTCAGCCACCAGAAAATGCCGGCGCCGATCGCGCCCGCCAACATCACGCCAAAGAGAATTCGTCGCAGCATTCACCGATCCACATTCCAAAGCCCAGACTGCACTTTGCGTGTTGCGCCTCGATCAAATCTCGGAACACCCGCCATCGTTCCGGTAACAAATCCGGAAGGTCGCTGCTTTGAGGCTGACCTTCGCGCGACGGCCAACGCCGTCACACCGAAAAGGGCGAGCGCCGGTGGCGTTCGCCCTTTTTTGCGAAGTCTCGGTAGCTACAGCGTCAGCCCTTGACGCGGAATTTTTCGTGGCAACCCATGCACACCTTGTTGAGGTCGGGAAACTCCGCCTTCAGGCTGTCCACATCCTTGATCTTGGCCTTGGCCTGAGCGACAGCTTTCACAAAGGTCGCAGAGTACGCCTCGAAATCCGCCCGCTCCGTCCATACCTTGGGCGATGTGTAGAAGTCGCCCTTCGCAGGCTTCAGCCCCTTGATGCTTTCAGGGAACAATGACGGGAAGCGCTTCGCGACGTCATCGAGCTCCGCCAGTGCCTTGTCGACGGCAGCCTGATCGTAAGGCTTCTTGTCCCTGGCCATGTCCGAAAGCACAATGGCGCTGGTGAGGTTGGACTTCATCGCAAGCTGGGTCTTCTCGACCTGCTCCTGCGGGCTCTGTGCCATCGCCACGCCGGCGCCAAGCAGCAGAGCTCCAGTCAAAACGATTGTTCGACGCATTGGCAATCTCCGTTTCCTGCCCTCGTGGTGGCGTTTCGCGTGGAGTATTTCCGATCCAGCACGCGCCGCGCCAGCCGGCGCGACGTCGCATCTCTTCAACACCGTGCGAGGCGGTTCATTCCGTGGGGAGCAGAAAGGTCACAGATTATGGCGCTTCTGCGCTTCGCGGATCGCGATCCAGACCCGCTCGGCTGTTGCGGGCATGTCGATATGATCGATCTTGTACTCGCGCCACAGGCCTTCGACGATCGCGTTGACGATGGCAGGACAGGAGCCTATCGCACCCGCCTCGCCCGCGCCCTTGACGCCGAGCGGATTGGTCGTGCACGGCACGTTGTGCGTCTCGAAGTGGAATGCCGGGCCGTCGGCAGCCCGTGGCAACGCGTAGTCCATGAAGGTGCCGGTGACGAGCTGGCCGTCGCTTGCGCTGTAGACCGCCTGCTCCATCAGGGCCTGGCCGATCCCCTGCATCGCGCCGCCATGCACCTGGCCGGCGAGCAGCAGCGGATTGAGCGTCACGCCGAAATCGTCGACGATGACATAGTTGACGATCTTGATGATGCCGGTCGCCGGATCGATCTCGACTTCGGCGAGATGCGTGCCGTTCGGGTAGGTGCCGTCGGCCTGCGCGAAGGTCGCACTCGCGTTCAGCTTCGACGGATCGGTGCCCGGGCGCTTTGCCAGGTCGGCAAAGCTGATCGAGCGGTCGGTGCCGGCGATCCGGATCATGCCGTTGCTGATCTCGAGGTCGCCCGCGCTGGTTTCCAGCGCTTCGGCCGCGATCTCCTTCAGCTTGCCGCCGAGCTCGCGGGTGGCGCGCTCGACGCTGACGCCACCGGTCGGGATCGACGCCGAACCGCCGGTGCCGAGACCGGTGGCGATCTTGTCGGTGTCGCCCTGCAACACATGGACGCGTTCCGGCGGTACCCCGAACTGCTCGGCGATAAGCTGCGCATAGGCGGTCTGGTGCCCCTGCCCGCTCGACTGGGTGCCGATCAGGATGTTGATGTCGCCATTGGGATCGAGCGCAACATTGGCGGTCTCCTCGCCCATGGTGCCGCAAACCTCGACATAGCTCGCCATGCCGATGCCGCGCACCAGGCCCAGCTTCTTCGCAGCCTTGGCGCGCTTGGGAAATTCCTTCCAGTTGGCGACGTCCATCGCGCGTTTCATGTGCGCGGTGAAATCTCCGGAATCATAGATTTTTCCGGTCGCGGTTTTGTAGGGCATCGCCTTCGGCGGGATGAAGTTCTTGCGCCGGATCGCGTCCGGCGCCATGCCGAGTTTTCGCGCGGCGGCGTCGACCAGGCGTTCGATGACGTAGGCAGCCTCCGGCCGCCCGGCGCCGCGATAGGCATCGACTGGCACCGTGTTGGTGAACACGGTGCGGACGCGGCAATGGAAGGCCTGAATGTCGTAGAGCCCGGGCAGCATGCCGGCGCCGCCGTGCGGAATGTACGGCCCGAAGGTCGAGAGGTAAGCGCCCATGTCGCCCATCAGGTCGACGTCCATGCCGAGGAACTTGCCGTCCTCGGCGAGCGCCATCCTGGCGGTCGTGACGTTGTCGCGGCCCTGCGCGTCGCCGATGAAATGGTCGGCGCGATCAGCGGTCCACTTGATGGTCTTGCGCAGCTTCCGCGCGGCCACCGAGATCAGGGCGTATTCGCGATAGGGAAACAGTTTTGTCCCGAAGCCGCCGCCGACGTCGGGACAGATCACCCGCATCTTTTCCATCGGCATCTTCAGCACTATGCCGCACAGGATTTCGCGCAGCCTGTGGCTGCCCTGGCTGCCGATGGTCAGCGTCAGGTGATCGCGCTTGGCGTCGTATTCGGCAACCGCGGCGCGCGTCTCCATGAAGTTGGTGATGACGCGCGGGTTGACGATCGAGACTTCGGCGACCGCATGCGCCTTGGCAAAGACGGCATCGGTTGCCGCCTTGTCGCCGATCGGCACGTCGAACAGCACATTGCCGGGCTTGTCGGGCCAGACCAGCGGCGCACCCGGCTTCACGGCGTTGACGAGGCCAACCACCGACGGCAGCGGCGTCCAATTTACTTCGATCGCCTCGATCGCATCGCGGGCCTGGTCGATGGTATCGGCGACGACGAAGGCTATGGCGTCGCCGACGTGGCGAACTTCGTCCCTGGCGAGGATCGGGTATGGCGGGCCGGTGAAGGGATCGGTCTCCAGGTTGAACAGGCACGGCAGGTCGCCGAGATCGGCCACTTCGGCCGCGGTCAGAATCAATGCCACACCCGGCATCCCGCGGGCCTTGGTGACGTTGATGGTGAACTTCGCATGCGCATGCGGCGAGCGCAGCATCAGCGCGTGCAGAGCCGGCGCCGGCGAGTGGTCATCGGTATAGCGGCCCTTGCCGCGAATGAGCGCGTCGTCTTCCTTGCGGAGGACGCTTTGACCGACGCCGAACTTGATGGGAGCTGCCATCGTATCTCCAATTGTCCTGGAGCGTGATGACGGTTCCTCGAACCGTCATCCCTCCAATTTCTTTTTTGATTTGAGCACGATCTTTCCGGAAAAGCGGGAGCCGCCCTTCCGGATCACACTCTGGAAGCGTTCCATATTGCAGTGGTTCGCGCGCCAGCGCAAACCGCAGAGCTCCTGCGAATCGAGGCTGCGCGGGAGATCGACCATTGGATCGCCGCTTCGCACCCGCACACAAAGCCCCGCAGCCTTGATTTCCGGAAGCAGCCTTCGCCAGGATCAATACTTCGCGATTGCTGAAGGCAAGGTTGGGCAAGCAAGCGCCTCCACATTTGCGGAGATCGTGCAGCGCGCCATCCTGCCGTCGAGGCGCTGACCGTCCAGCCATACGTCTGGTTTTGGAATTATCTTTTCCTGCCCGCGGCTTAGCTTGAATATTTGCGCTCGCGAACCAGCGTAAATAGCCATCCCCGGCCGAACAGCAGCAGGATCAGAACCCCGTACACGAACGCGCCGGTGGCGATCAGCAGCAGCAACACCGTCTCTTCGCGGAAGGTGTGCATCGGCGCAAAGTAGACGCTCGCGAATCGCGCGGTGCCCCACAGGGCGGCGGCGAGCAGGACACCAGCCGCGGCAAACTTGGCCAGCGAGATCGCCCAGGCGCGGTCGAGTTCCAGGTAGCCGGCCCGCACCGCAAACAGCAACACCAGCAGCAGATTGATCCAGGCCCCGGCGGCCGTTGCGAGCGCCAGACCGATCTGCGCCAGCGACCCCATCAACGCGACCTTGAGGGCCACATTGACGGCAACGCCGGTCAGCGCCGCCTTGACCGGCGTTGCCGTATCATGGCGGGCAAAGAAGGTCGCAACCGCGCTGCGAATGGTCACGAACGGAATGAGCGCGATGGCGTAGGCCGCCAGCGTGGCGCCCGCCGTCACGGCATCTGCCTTCGAGAACGCCCCGCGGGCAAACATCGCGCGCATGATGACGTCGGGCACGGTCAGGAACGCCGACACGAACGGTACCGAGAACAACAGCGAGAATTCGAAGGCCCGCCGCTGCGCGGCTGATGCGCCGGCAATGTCGTTTGCAGCGAGCCGCCGCGACATCTCCGGCAGCAGCACGGTGCCGATGGCGATCCCGATCACGCCGATCGGCAACTGAAAAAGGCGGTCGGCGTAATACAGCGCCGAAAGCGCACCCGCCGCCAGAAAGGTGGCGATGATCGTATCGGCGAACATTGCGATCTGCGTTCCCATCGAGCCGATGGTCGCAGGTCCGAGCGCCCGAAAGAACGCGCGTACGTCATCGTCGAACTTGATTGCCGCGAACCTCGGCAGGATGCCGGTCCTTGCCGCGTCGCCGGCCAGCAGCAGGAATTCGAGGATGCCTGCGAGCAGAACGCCCCAGGCGGCAGCGTAGCCCGCGCCCGGAAAGAACGCGGCCAGCGCCAGGGTCGCCATCATCGACAGGTTCAGAAAGATCGGCGCGGCGGCGGCGCTGGCAAAGCGGTGCATCACGTTGAGCATGCCGCCATACAGCGTCACCAGCGTGATCAGCAACAGGTAGGGAAACGTGATCCGCGTCAGCGATATCGCGAGTTCGCCACGCGCCGGGTCGTCCTTGAATCCGGGTGCGAGCACCGCAATCATCTCCGGCATGAACGCCCAGGCGACAACGAGCAGGATTAGCTGGACGGCAAACAGCAGCGTGAAAATGCGGTCGGCGAACAGCCGCGCCGAAGCTGCGCCCTTGCCCTGCACTTGCGCATAGGCCGGCACAAAGGCCGCATTGAACGCGCCCTCGGCGAAAATAGCGCGAAAATGGTTGGGCAGCCGCAGCGCCACAAAAAAGGCGTCTGCCACCGGACCGGCGCCGAGGATGGCGGCGAGCATGATATCGCGCGCGAATCCGGTCACCCGCGAGAGCAGCGTGAAACCGCCGACGGTGAAGATGCGTCCAAGCATGCGCCGCTTCTAGCGCATATTCGCCAAACGGCGAAATCAGACCCTGAACCGTTTAGGCACGATCCGGCCCGAAAACCGGGAGGCCACTATTCGGCATCATGCCTGAAGCGCGCCGCGTACCGCCTCGATCACCCGCTGCTGCGTCGCCTCGTCGAGATAGGCGTGCATCGGCAGGCTGATGACATCGTCCGACAGCCGCTCGCTTGCCGGCAGCCCGCCTTCGGCGACCGGGAATTCCCGATAGGCGGTCTGCTGATGCATCGATTTCGTGTAGTAGATCGCGGTCGGAATCCCCTGCGCCTTCAGAGCGGCGGCGAAATCGTCGCGGTTGGTGCCGTTGGGCAGCCGGATGGTGTACTGCGCCCATACCGACGTGCAGCCTGAGGCAAGGCGAGGCACGGTCACGAGATTGCCGAGCCCGCGCGCGTAGCGTGCCGCCGCCTCGTTGCGCGCCGCGATCTCGTCTTCGAAGATTTTAAGCTTCTCGATCAGGATCGCCGCCTGCATGGTGTCGAGCCGTCCGGTGATGCCGAGCCGGACATTGTCGTATTTGTCCGAACCACCCTGGCCATGGACGCGGATGCTGCGCAGCGTCTCCGCCAGCGCATCGTCGTCGGTGAAGATGGCGCCGCCGTCGCCGAAGCAGCCGAGCGGCTTTGCCGGAAAGAAGCTGGTGGCGGTGGCCAGACCGAACGTGCCGAGCTTCCGGCCCTTGTAGCTGGCGCCGAATCCCTGGGCGGCGTCATCCAGCACGAACAGGCCTTCGGCTTCGGCGATCGCGCCGATCGCGTCATGGTCGGCACTCTGCCCGAACAGGTCGACCGGAATCACGGCGCGTGGCGTGAGGCCGCGCTGCCGTGCCGTCGCGATGCCGCGCTTGAGCGAGGCGGTATCCACGTTGAATGTCGCCTCGTCGACATCGACGAAAACCGGCGTCGCGCCGGTCAGCGCGACGGCCTCGCCGGTCGCGCAGAACGTGAACGACGGGCACAGCACCGCGTCGCCGGGGCCGACTTGTTTCGCCATCAGCACCATCAGCAGCGCATCGGTGCCGCTGGCGCAGCTTACGACGTGCCTGGCGCCGGAAAATTTCGCAAGTGCTTCTTCCAGTGCGGCGACTTCCGGTCCGTTGATGAACTGGCAGTGGTTGAGCACGCGGGCAACGGCCTCATCGATGGTTTTGCCGAGCCGCCGGCGCTGCGCGGCGATGTCGATGAAGGGAACGGGTTCTGGACGCATATGCTGGTTCATGGAGCCTTTGACTGGATAGGTATTGATGAGTTCAGCCGGCGATGCGGCGCGGTCCCTTGCGCGCGGCAGAGGCTGCGGGCTTGGCAGGTTTCTCCAGGCAGCGGATCGCAATCTCGAGGCTGGCGACGCCTTCGTCGCCGGAAACCGCCGGCTCGCTGCCGGTGCGAACCGCGTCGAGAAACGCGATCAGCTCGGCGCGCAGCGGTTCGTCATGTCCGACCGGCAGATGGCGCATCGAATAGCTGCCGTCCGGCTTGAAGCCGAAACACTCCGTCACCTGCCGGGTCAGCAGATCGCCCATCACATATTTGCCGCGGGTCGCGACCGTGACGTTGCGCGCCTTGAACGGCGTCAACCAGTTGGTGTTGATATGAGCGAGCACGCCCGAGGCGGTCCGGAATTGCAGCAGCGCAATGTCCTCGCGCTCGGCGATCGCACTCGATAGCTGCGGCTGCACCTCGATGATGTCGGACTCGGTGAACCAGCGGATCAGGTCGATATCGTGCACGGCGAGATCGATGACGACGCCGACATTCGACATGCGCGGCGGAAACGGCCCGACGCGGGTGATGCCGATGGAGAGAATGTCCTCGCCCGCAATCGCCTGCTTGATCGCGGCGACCGCCGGGTTGAAGCGCTCGACATGGCCGACCATCAGCGTCACGCCGGCCTTGCGCGCCGCATTGACGATGTCCTGCCCCTCTTCGACGGTCGAGGCGACCGGCTTCTCCACCAGGACGTGGATGTTGCGCGCAATACAGGTCAGCGCAACCTCGTGATGCAGGTGGGTAGGCGCCGCGATCGTGACGGCCTCGACGCCTTCGGCGAACAGCTCTTCGATCTCGGCGAACGCGCGGCACCCGGCAAACGCGGTGGCCCGCTCGCGATGCTCCTGCAGAGGATCGACGATGCCGACCAGCGTCACGCCGGGCAGACCGGCCAGCACGCGGGCATGGTTGCTGCCCATCACGCCCGCGCCGACGACGCCTACGCGCAGCGCGCGTTTTGCATCGGCCGTTGCGCCCGATACGGACTCTCTGGAACTCATCTAGATCGACCCCAACAGAAGTGTGCCCGCGAACATCCCGGCCGTTCTCTAGCACGACGCCACAAACGTGGCGAATGCCATCGGCCGTTTCCGGACACGTTTTGATTCAAAGAGTTACATCGTCCCGGCAATAGATGGGCCGCCGGCCCGGTAAACTACCGCTGTTCTAGGTGCGGCGGTAGTCATCCTCGATACGGATGATGTCGTCCTCGCCGAAATAGCTGCCGGTCTGCACCTCGATCAGCTCGAGCTGGATCTTGCCGGGGTTCTCCAGCCGGTGCACCGCGCCGATCGGGATGTAGATCGATTCGTTCTCGTGCACGGTCTTGACTGTTTCGTTGACGGTCACCTGCGCCGTGCCGCGCACCACGATCCAGTGCTCGGCGCGATGGTGGTGCTTCTGCAGCGAGAGCCGGCCGCCCGGCTTCACGATGATGCGCTTGACCTGGTGACGGTCGCCATTGTCGACCGATTGATAGGAGCCCCAGGGGCGATGCACCCTGATGTGATCCTCGGTCACCTGCGGCGCTACGTTCTTCAATCTTGCGACCAGCCGCTTCAGCCCGTCGGCGTCCTTTTGCCGGCTCACCAGCACGGCGTCCTGGGTCGCGACCACCACGAGGTCGTCGACGCCTTCCAGTGCCACCAGCGCGCGGTCGGTCGAAACATTGCAGTTGCGGGAGTCCTCGAACACGGCTGCGCCTCGCGCCGCGTTGCCGTCGCCGTCCTTGTCGGACAATTCCCACACCGCATGCCAGGAGCCGACATCGGACCAGCCGCATGCTACCGGCACCACGGCGGCGCGCGAGGTCTTTTCCATCACCGCATAGTCGATCGAGATCGACTTCGCCGATCCGAACGCGGCCTCGTCGAGCTTGACGAATCCGAGGTCGCTTCCAGCCTTCGCGACGGCGTCGGTGACGGCCTGCACACTTTCCGCATCGAGCTTGCGGTACTCATCCGACAACACAGCGGCACGGAACATGAAGTTGCCGCTGTTCCAGAGATAGCC
>PNLC01000150.1 GCA_013822885.1 Bradyrhizobium sp. | reverse complement strand
GGCAGGCGCGCGGCGACATGACGATCCGCACCGCGATCCTCGAGATGCGGTTCCTGACCGGCGACCAGCCGCTGTATGACGAACTGGTCGCGCGGTTCGACAGGGAGGTCGTGCAGGGAACGGCGTCCGAATTCGTCACCGCCAAGCTCGCCGAGCGCGAGGAGCGGCACCGCCGCGGCGGGCAATCGCGCTATCTGGTCGAACCCAATGTCAAGGACGGCAAGGGCGGTCTGCGCGACCTGCACACGCTGTTCTGGATCGCGAAGTATGTCTATCGCGTGCGCGAGACCAGCGAACTGGTCGAGCGCGGCGTGTTCGACGCGCAGGAATACCGCATCTTCCGCCGCTGTGCCGACTTCCTGTGGTCGGTCCGCTGCAACCTGCATTTTGTTTCCGGACGCGCCGAGGAGCGGCTGTCGTTCGACATGCAGCGCGAGATCGCGGTCCGGCTCGGCTATACCTCGCATCCCGGCATGCAGGACGTCGAACGCTTCATGAAGCACTACTTCCTGATCGCCAAGGACGTCGGCGATCTCACCGCGATCCTGTGCGCCAAGCTCGAAGACGAGCAGGCCAAGCCGGCGCCGGTGCTGAGCCGCATGGTGGCGCGGCTGCGGCCGAACAACAACCGGCGGCGGGTGCCCGAGAGCGACGACTTCATCATCGACAACAACCGGATCAACCTCGCCGCACCCGACGTCTTCAGGCACGATCCGGTCAACCTGATCCGGATCTTCCGGCTGGCGCAGAAGAACAACCTCGCCTTCCATCCCGACGCGATGCGCACGGTGACGCGCTCGCTGAAGCTGATCAACACCCCGCTTCGGGAGAATCCGGACGCCAACCGGCTGTTCATGGAGATCCTGACCTCCGACAACGCCGAGATCGTGCTGCGGCGCATGAACGAGACCGGCGTGCTCGGGCACTTCATCCGCGCCTTCGGCAAGATCGTGTCGATGATGCAGTTCAACATGTACCACCACTACACGGTGGACGAGCACCTGATCCGCTGCATCGGCCATTTGCAGGACATCGAACGCGGCGGCAATGACGAATTCGTGGTCGCCAGCGACCTGTTCCGCAAGATCCAGCCCGAACATCGTGCGGTGATCTACATCACCACCCTGCTGCATGACGTCGCCAAGGGCCGGCCCGAGGATCACTCGATCGCAGGCGCGCGGGTGGCGCGGCGGCTGTGCCCGCGGCTCGGCTTCAACGCCGCCGACACCGAACTCGTGGCGTGGCTGATCGAGGAACATCTGACGATGTCCACGGTGGCGCAGTCGCGCGACCTTTCCGACCGCAAGACCATCGAGAATTTCGCCGCGGTCGTGCAGTCCGTCGAGCAGATGAAGCTGTTGACCATCCTGACCACCGCCGACATCCGCGGCGTCGGCCCCGGCGTGTGGAACGGATGGAAGGCGCAATTGCTGCGCACGCTGTATTACGAAACCGAGCCGGTGCTGACCGGCGGATTCTCGGAAGTGAACCGCGCGCAACGCATCGCGGTGGCGCAGCGCGAATTCCGCGCTGCATTCACCGAATGGCCGGAAGCCGAACTCAACGCCTATATCGCCCGGCATTATCCGGCCTATTGGCTCAAGGTCGAACTGCCGCGCAAGATCCGCCACGCGCGGTTTCTCCGCGCCAGCGAACAGGCCGGCCACAAGCTCGCGATCAATGTCGGCTTCGACGAGGCGCGCGCCGTCACCGAACTGACGATTCTCGCGACCGATCACCCCTGGCTGCTGTCGATCATCGCCGGCGCCTGCGCATCGGCCGGCGCCAACATCGTCGACGCCCAGATCTACACCACCACCGACGGCCGCGCGCTCGACACCATCGCGATCTCGCGGGAATACGATCGCGACGAGGACGAGGGTCGCCGCGCCACCCGCATCGGCGAAATGATCGAGCAGGTGCTCGAAGGCAAGCTGCGGCTGCCCGAAGTGGTGGCGCGCAAATCCGCCAACCGCGGCAAGATGCGCGCCTTCGTGGTCGAGCCGGAGGTCACCATCAACAACCAGTGGTCGGACCGCTACACCGTGATCGAGGTGTCCGGCCTCGACCGCCCCGGTCTGCTGTACCAGCTCACGACCGCGATCTCGAAGCTCAACCTCAACATCGCCTCCGCCCACGTCGCGACCTTCGGCGAACGCGCCCGCGACGTGTTCTACGTCACCGATTTGCTGGGCGCGCAGATCAACGCGCCGACGCGACAGGCTGCGATCAAGAGCTCGCTGATCCATCTGCTCTCCAGCGAAGACAACGTCGCGCAGCCGGCGGCGTGATTCCCTCTTTCGTCATCCCCGCCTTCGCGGGGATGACGACAGAATGGGACCTCGCGTTCTCGCGGCAGACTCCGGAATGACGGCTTGGCTAAATCTCCACGCCTTCGTGCTGCAGCAGCCAGCGCTTGCGCTCCAGCCCGCCACCGTATTTGACCAGCGAACCGTTGGCGCCGATCAGGCGATGACAGGGCAACACCACGCTGATGGGATTGGAGCCGTTGGCGTGGCCGACGGCACGGACGGCGCGGGGCATCTCGATCTTCGCGGCCAGCGCGCCGTAGCTCATCGTCGTTCCGGCCGGAATCCTCGACAAGGCGTGCCAGACTTTCTGCTGGAACGGCGTGCCCGCGACGCGCCATCCGATGGTTTCGAGGCGATCGATATCGCCCTCGAAATAGCCGGCCAACGCCGTCCGCATCTCGCGCGGCGCCGGCGCGGGCTTCAGCCTCACCGCGCCGTAATGCAGGCGCAGCAGCTCCTTCATGCGCGTCTCGTAATCCTCCCAGTCGAGCGCGCGCAGATGGCCGTCCGCATCGGTCACCAGCAACACGGTCCCGATCGGGGTCGGCAACCGGTCGAGGCCGAAACTCTCTGGCGGCGTCGCGCGCATGGATCTCGCTCGCAATCGGTCATTGTCACGGTTGGAAGTACATCGGCAAGCGGTGGCATTCTTCACGCCAGCCTTGCGCTCGTCCACCCGAATTCCGCTGCCGGTCGGGGGCCGCCCTGTCTTGCATTGCCAAGACCGTTCCGCCAAACTCCCGGTCAACGATGACGCCCGGCATCCGAACGATGGCAGGGAGAAGGATCATCGGCTACCATGGGAGCAACTTTATGAGGAGCGGGATTTTTACCCTCGCCGCCGGCACGACGCTTGCGGTTGCGTTGCTGGCGTCGCCTGCCAGCGCGCAGAAGAAATACGATACCGGCGCCAGCGATACCGAGATCAAGATCGGCCAGACCGTGCCGTTCTCGGGCGCCTATTCGGTCTATGCCAATATCGGCAAGACCCAGGCCGCCTATATGCGGATGATCAACGACCAGGGCGGCATCAACGGCCGCAAGATCAACCTGATCCAGTATGACGATGCCTACTCGCCGCCGAAGACGGTGGAACAGATCCGCAAGCTCGTGGAAGGCGACGAGGTCCTCCTGACCTTCCAGATCATCGGCACCGCGGCGAACGCGGCCGTCCAGAAGTATCTCAACGCCAAGAAGGTTCCGCAGCTTTTCGCCGCCACGGGCGCATCGAAGTTCACCGATCCGAAGAACTTCCCATGGACCATGGGCTACAACCCGAACTATTTCGTCGAGGGCCGCATCTACGGTCAGTACATTTTGAAGGAGTATCCAAACGCCAAGATAGGCGTTCTCTACCAGAACGACGATCTGGGTAAGGACTACGTCAGCGGGCTGAAGGCCGGGCTTGGCGACAAGGCAGCCAAGATGATCGTGGCGGAGGCTTCCTATGAAGTTGCCGACCCGACCATCGATTCGCAGGTGCTGAAGATCAAGGATTCGGGCGCGGATCTGTTCTACAGCGCCTCGACGCCGAAGCAGGCCGCGCAGGCAATCCGAAAGATCCACGAACTCAACTGGAAGCCGGTGCACATCCTCGACATCAACGCGAGCCCTGTGAGCGCCACGCTGCAGCCGGCCGGCCTCGAGGCGTCGAAGGGCGTGATCAGCGTCAACTACGGCAAGGATCCGGCCGATCCGACCTGGAAGGACGATGCGGGCCTGAAGAAGTATTTCGACTTCATGACGAAGTACTTCCCGGAAGGCGACAAGATGAACACGGTCAATACCTATGGGTATTCGACCGCGCAGTTGCTGGTGCAGGTGCTCAGGCAGTGCGGCGACGACCTGACGCGCGAGAACGTGATGCGGCAGGCGGCCTCGCTGAAGGACATCGTCCTCGACCTCAGCCTGCCTGGCATGAAGATCAATACCGGACCCAACGACTACCGCGTCAACAAGCAGTTGCAGATGATGAAGTTCAACGGCGAGCGCTGGGAACTGTTCGGTCCGATCATGGAGGACGCCGGACCGGCCGGCTAGACAATCGAGGATCGATCGGCGGATGCCGCCGGCGTCGCAATGTCTGCGACGCCGGCGGTCTCGTTTCGGCACAGCAAGTTCCATACTCGGCGTGCACGGCAATACCGGTGGATTCTTTTTGTGCAGCGAAAGCCTGGCGCGGCGCTGGGTTGACTAAGGTCGAACATGAAATCGCGTGCCGTTCCGGCCCCGCTCCTTGCAATGCAACATAGGTTCCGCCAGTATTGCCGCAGCGATGGCATCCGTTTGGGCTCAATACAGCCCCCGGCAAGGTTCATCGGCTCAATCACACATGAGGAACGCAAGGATATGAGGAAGGGTATTTTCCATCTGGTGACCGGCACGGCGCTCGCGGTTGCGCTGTCTGTCACGTCGGCCCACGCGCAGAAGAAATACGATACCGGCGCGACCGACACCGAGATCAAGATCGGCCAGACCAATCCGTTCAGCGGACCGGCTTCCGCTTATGCCACCATCGGCAAGACCCAGGCCGCCTACATCAAGATGGTCAACGATCAGGGCGGCGTGAACGGCCGCAAGATCAACCTGATCCAGTATGACGACGCCTACTCGCCGCCGAAGGCGGTCGAGCAGGTGCGCAAGCTGGTCGAGAGCGACGAAGTGCTGCTGACGTTCCAGTTGCTCGGCACGCCCTCGAATGCGGCTGTGCAGAAGTACCTGAACTCCAAGAAAGTGCCGCAGCTGTTCGCCGCCACCGGCGCGTCGAAGTTCACCGATCCGAAGAACTTCCCCTGGACCATGGGCTTCAATCCGAACTACTTCGTCGAGGGACGCATCTACGGCCAATACATCATCAAGGAGTATCCGAACGCCAAGATCGGCGTGCTCTACCAGAACGACGACCTCGGCAAGGATTACCTGAACGGCATCAAGGCCGGTCTCGGCGACAAGGCCGCGAAGATGATCGTGGCGGAAGCTTCCTACGAAGTCTCCGACCCGACCATCGATTCGCAGATCCTCAAGATCAGGGACGCTGGCGCGGACCTGTTCTTCTCGGCGAGCACGCCCAAGCAGGCGGCGCAGGCGATCAAGAAGATCCACGAACTCAACTGGAAGCCGGTGCACATCCTCGACATCAATGCCACCTCGGTCGGCGCCGTCATGAAGCCCGCGGGCCTCGAAGCCTCCAAGGGGGTCATCAGCGTCAACTACGGCAAGGACCCGCTCGACCCGACCTGGAAGGACGATCCGGGCATGAAGAAGTATTTCGAATTCATGGCGAAGTACTATCCGGACGGCGACAAGGATTCGAGCTTCAACTCCTATGGCTACTCGACCACGCAGCTCCTGATCCACGTGCTGCAGAAGTGCGGCGACAACCTCACCCGCGAGAACGTCATGAAGCAGGCGACCAGCCTCAAGGACGTGCAACTCGACCTGTCGCTGCCGGGCATTCTCGCCAACACCTCGCCGGATGATTATCGCGTCAACAAGCAGTTGCAGATGATGAAGTTCAACGGCGAGCGCTGGGAACTGTTCGGCCCGATCCTCGAGGACAAGGGCCCGGCGGGCTAGGCCCGGCGTACCACGGAAACGATCGGCGGAAGAAGCGATCGGCGGTCCCTCGGGGCCGCCGATTTGCTTTCACATCTCGTCATTGCCGGGCGCCTGCGCCACCCCGCTCAACAGCAGCGCGTTGGCTCTCACCTCGGAAATGTCGGCGGATTAGGAACGCTGGATCCTGCCGATGCTGGGATTGTCGGGATTGTAGTCGACATCGATATCAGGCGCGAAATGACGCCGCCGAGGCCATAGTGGCTTGCGAAAACCTTAAGCCATGCCGGGACAGTCTTGCCGAAGAAGCCGAGGGATGAAGAGTTCGCCGATGACATTCATTCTGGCAACACCACATAGACGCGGGACTTCTAGCCCTCAGGCGCCAAGCAACGCGAGCGCTATCAGTCGTCACCACGATTTCACCTGATCGGCAATGGGCCGATTGCCGAAACTTGAATGGCGGACGACCAGAGTTACCTACAAAAATGTCGAGGGAGCCTGCAGTCCTCTCAATTGCCCGCCTGTACCAAGAGCGGATCGCGAGCAGAATCGGTATCCGGAATTTCGGAAGCCGCGTTCGCCGGCTCACCCCGGTCGGTCCAATCCGGCGGCAGCCCCATCCTCTGGCCGATCAGGCCGGGCAGTCCGGGCGCTCGCCCGAATGCTTCGCAAGCGGCCTCCTTCGGTGCGCCACCGAGAACGGCCTTCAGGCCGTCAAGCGACGGCGGCGCCGAGACCTTCCCGAACGGACTCTCGCCAGTAACAAGCAATTTGCCGAAATCGTCTCCGAAGGCGCTGGCGAGATCATAGGCATCTCCGTCGCTCGATACGCGCGGAGGGCTGGTGAAGGAATTCGCTCCGCGCGCCCAGATCATGGCAGCCTTTTGCTTGCCGCTCCGGTCACGGGCCTCAGCCTCTGCGGACAGGCTCCCAAGTCCGATCGGAAGCCGCGGCACAGGGATGGGGACGCCGGGAGCAACGATCGACGGTACAACGCTCGCGACCTTGGAGACGCCGGCTGCCGTCGCGTCGGTCGGCGCCATGTGGGTAATGACCGCGCGGACACTCAAGTCCGCCGCTTCCGTCGGCCCGACAATCCGGAAGCGCTCGCCCAGCGCAGAACACATCGCTCGGTTTACCGTATTCTTGATCAGGCTGCGCTGCTTGTCCGAAAAAAGCGGCTCTGTTGCCGCGGCGCCCGTGAATGCCGCCGGTTCGATCCGCAGAGTCTTCGCGGCGAGGACATCGGCTTTGCTGATGCTGACCTGGGACTTCGTCAGGAGCCCATCGGACGGCGTCAGATTGGCATAGGAGGCCAACGATCCGGACCGTTCCAGCGGTGCGGTCGCGCAACCAGCAGCCATCAGGCTTAGCGTCGCTACGACCGCCCACCTCATGGCGAAGGTGCAAGACCAATCGCCAATCCCTGCGCCGATCCCTGGACCATGCGCCGCGAACGCGCGATCGGAACAGGAGACAGCGCGGTGTCGGGCGACAACGTCAGGAGTGGCTGCCATGTCGCATTCCAGCGTGCCAGCGTCTTCCCGTCACCGTCGAAGGCCAGATCGAGGAAGGCCAGAGTGAGTTCCGCCGTGGCAGCCTTCACTTTCGGGTTTAGGGCCGGCCCGCCTGTGAACGAGCGATCGGTAAATATGCTGTGCGACCCGCCTTCAAATACGGCAAGCAGCTTGCGCGGTGTAGCGATGGCGTTGAAGACGGTCAGCCGGTCGGCGGCGGGCGAGTGGTATCCGGGAATTTGGATGACATCGTTGGTCGCGGTCACGTGCAGGCTCGGAACCGTGATTTTGCTCAGCACCGAAGCAAGATCGGGCTCGCCATAGAACGGGGGCGCGGAAATCACGATCGCCGCCGCAAAGCGCGGGTCGCGGGCCTCTACCCACTGCCCTTCGCGCATCACGCGGGCGCCGACCGCGATGAGGGCGGTGTTTGCGCCATAGGAATGTCCGGCCGCCACGATACGCCGATGGTCGATCTGGGCTCCGTATGGGCCGGCGCCGCTCGACAGCAGGCGGTCCAGGGCGAAGCGCATATCCCGGGCCCGCCCGAGCGCCTCGCTCTCATGAGCCGCTCGCTGCAAACGGTCCACGACGGCGAGAGGATTGCCGGCCCAGAGCGACGAATCGCTGCCTGCATGCTGAACGTGCAAACTCGCAATGCCTCGGGCCGCCCAATACCGGCCCAGATAACTGTAGCCGCGGCGGGAGCCACCCAGGCCATGGGAGAACACGATGAGCGGTACGCGCGAACCCGGCGCGATATTCGTGGGCCAGTGCAGGCGCGCCGGAACGGTCCGCGAACGCGCGGCGTCGGTCCAGTCGAAATCAATGAATGAAGGCGCGGCGGATTGCGCTTGCGCCGGATCTATCGGAGCGGCGGCGGCGACCGCGAGCAGCATGGCACCGAGGCGCCGTCGCGTCATGTTGCCAGGCCCGGCTTCGCCGGCCGGCCTGGAAAGCGGAGCAATCCCGATTGCGCCACCCGCAAGAGCGGACCGAAAACGCCTCGAAGGAATATCGCCGCCCACCCTGCAGTCCATAAACACACCTTGAACATAATTCGCACTGGGTGTAATCCTGTATTGCACTTAGTGTAATTTCGAAAATAATAAGTTCGTGAACTGGCCATGGAAAGCTCGCCCCCCAAGGTGGAAGGCCTGCGCGAGCGGAAGCGGCGCGAGACGCTGCATCGCATCGCCGAGCAAGGCCTGAGACTGTTTCTGACCAGCGGCTACGAGGCGACCACGCTCGACGCGATCGCGGAGGCGGCGGGGATCTCGCGGCGGACGTTCTTCTACTACTTCAAGTCCAAGGAAGAGATTCTGCTGGCGTGGCAGGACGGCGGTTTCACCGAGACCCTGCGAACCGC
>PNLC01000149.1 GCA_013822885.1 Bradyrhizobium sp. | reverse complement strand
TGAACGGCTCTTTTGCCACCGTCGCCCGTGAGACGTTCAACCTCTCACGAACTTGACGCCAGCACCGCGGCGTCAGGACCACACGACTTCGCCGTACGCATCATGCGCGCTCGTCTTGCGCGCGATCCGCGTCCACCGCATCTCACCGCGCGTTCGTGACGTGCGCACGCCCCTCGTAACGGGTGAGACGGCCGGAATTACATCACTGATTTGCCCGACAGCGCGAGCGGAATATTTTTGCGAGGGCGGCTGGCCGTCCCAAATCACGTTGAATCATCTGGCGAAATTCACATTGAGGCGCAACCCGTTTTTCAGCATTTCGACTTGCACCGAGCGGCCTGCGTTTGCTGATTTGCCCGACGTCGGGCGAGGCCACATGCTCATACGAAATCCTCCCGCATCATTGCAGCATCCGGCTCGGTCAATCTGCTCCTGGCTAGATTTTTTCAAGACAACCTCTGCGGGTTATTGAAAGATTGTTCTTGCTTTGTTCCAGTGCGTCAGGCAGAAGGCTTTCAGTTCATTTTCCGGAGTTTTTCGATGGACCGCGTTCAGGCTGGTTACGTTCAGCTCATTCTTCATGATGACGAGAACACGCCGCAGGATTTTGTGATCGGCCTGCTCCGCTCGGTATTCAGTCAATCGCTGACCGATGCCTCCGAGGTGATGTTCACAATCGAGAAGCGAGGCAAAGCGGTTTGCGGCACCTATCCGCGCGCCGTCGCCGAAGCGCTCTTGCAGGCTGCACAGGAACGAATTCGGGCATCGGGCCATCAACTGGTGATGACGACCCAGGCCGGCGATGACATGGGCCACGACCGTTGCAAGCTGTGCGGCAATTTTTCCGAGGACCCGCTCCGTGTGGTCGGCAAGGCGGCGCTGGTCTGCGACGACTGTATGCTGGCAACCGCCGGGAATCTCGGCGCCATCACCGAAACAAAGCGGTTCGACTTTGCCTGCACGGCCATTGAATGGCATTTCGCCGGCATTCCTCTCGATCGGCTGGTCGCGACTTCGCGACAGTTTCCCGGCCACATGCGTGCTGACGTGCAAGCTGTGGTGGACAAACTGTTCTCCATTCAGCGCATCAGGTTCTTCGGCATTCAGGAGCGCCACCGTTACGAGACGCTCACCTTCGCCTCGCTCACGAGTGCTGGACAGGCCGCACATGCCATCGCGCCTGCGCAATACCATGATGTCGAGATCGGTGAACCCGAGCCGGTCAAATGCCTCGACAACGGACTATGGCTGTGTAGCGCCGATGACCTGCACTACACGGTATTGCTCTCTGCGCATCGCGAACATGGCGAAGAAGCGGGCGTCCGCATCGAAATCGCGCTGCCTGCAGGAGCTGCAGGCGCAGAGTTCGTGCGGCGCTGCTTCGGCGCCATCGAGGACGCGGTCAACGCCGCGAACTGCTACCGCGGCAAGATCCTGTCGTTCGATGGCGGTGCGAATTATCGCGGACGATCGCGAGGTCTCATGGTCCACAAGCTGCCGCCCGTCGACCGCGCCAACGTGATATTGCCCGAGGCGACACTGAAGCTGCTCGACCGCAACATCCTGAACTTTGTGGAGCTTCGCGCCCAGCTACGCCAGCTCGGTCAGTCGACCCGCAAGGGAATTTTGCTGTACGGTCCGCCCGGCACCGGCAAGACCCATACCATTCGCTACCTGGCCAGCAACCTGCCCGGCCACACGACGTTGATCATCACGGCCGCACAGGTCGAGTTGCTCGGAGCCTACACGAATCTCGCTCGCCTGATGCAGCCGTCCATGGTGGTCATCGAGGACGTCGATCTCATCGCAACCGATCGCGAGATGATGGGGCCATGCGAAGAATCGATGCTCAACAAGCTTCTCAACGAGATGGACGGATTGAAAGAGGATGCGGACATCCTGTTCGTCCTCACCACAAACAGGCCCGAACAGCTCGAGGGCGCACTGGCCAACCGACCCGGTCGGGTCGATCAGGCGATCGAGATTCCGCTGCCCGATGATGCCGGCCGAAGGAAGCTGGTTCAGCTCTATGGCAAGGGTCTGCGGCTCGAAGACGGCCTGATCGAAGAGGCCGTCCGACGGACCAGGGGCGTCAGCGCCGCCTTCATCAAGGAGTTGATGCGTCGCATCGCGCAAGCCGGTATCGGCCGGGATGGCGGCACGGCAATCAAGCCAGCCGATCTCGGCGAAGCGCTCGATGACATGCTGTTCGCGAGTGGCAAGCCCAATATCAAGCTGCTCGGAGGCGCACGCGAAATGGCGCAGGCGACAGCCGAGGCGTGAGAGTGGCGACCGCGAGGTGCGGATAAAGCAACCTTACTTCGGCTTGGAATCCGGCGGGCAATTCGGGTCGACCTTCAGCGGCTTGCCGCCGCTCTGCACGGTGGGCGCGGCCGAGTCCGATCCGCCGGCGTCCGGCAATATGGCGCTCTTTTCAATGGCCATGGAATTTGCCGTCTTTTCCTCGCCGCTTCCCGTTGTCGCAGCCGGCGACGTCGTGCAGGCCGTCTCCGGCTTGTCGCTCGACGCGGCGGCCGACTGCGCAGCCGCAGGGCTCACGCTCAATATTGCTGCGAAAATCGCGGCCGCGACGCGGATCATCCTGGTCTCCGAAGGCTCAAAACAGTTTTCCTCTGTCTGAACGTCGTACCAGTGCGATGGTTCCGGAACGCATGCAACCAGCCTTGCAAACGAGTCGTCCAAGGCATATGTCATAGGCATATGCCTTGCTGTGAAAGGTTCCCGATGACCGAGCATCGCCACGTCAGATTGTTTCGAAATGGCCGCAACCAGGCGGTCCGCATTCCGGTGGAGTTCGAACTGCCCGGCAACGAGGCGATCATTCACCGCGAAGGCGAACGCCTGGTAATCGAACCGATACGCAAGCGCGGGCTCGTTGCGCTGCTCAAGACAATGAAGCCGATCGAACCCGGCATTCCCGAGATCGACGACGCGGTGCCGAAGCCGGAGGACGTGATTTGACCCGCTACATGCTGGATACGAACATCATCTCCGATCTGATCAGGAACCCGCAAGGCAAAGCCGCAAAGCGCATCGCGAAGGTGGGCGAGGACAATATTTGCACGAGCATTATTGTGGCAGCGGAGTTGCGCTATGGATGCGCGAAAAGCGGTTCGGATCGGTTGCGTAAGGTGGTAGAGGATTTGCTCGGCGAGATCGATGTCCTGCCGCTGGAGATACCGGCGGATTCCGAGTACGGCGGAATTCGCGCGGAACTCGAAGCAGCCGGCAGGCCCATAGGTGGAAACGATCTGCTGATCGCTGTGCATGCTTATGCGACCGGCGCCATAATCGTTACTGCCAACGCAGATGAGTTCAAACGCGTTCGCGGCCTGAAAGTGGAAAATTGGCTCGCCTGAACGAGCCATCGCGTCCCGGAGAAGCGACATGACCATAGACCTGACGCGCCGTACGCTGCTTCATCTGGCCGGCGCCTCCTCGCTCGGCGCGGCAGCCGCTGGTGCGGCGCAGGCTGAGGGCACGGCGGGCAGCGGGCCAACTTTCGCCAACCGCACGCCGATGCGCGTCGGCATGGTGACGTTGCGCGTGCGCGACCTCGACAAGGTTGCCGACTATTATCGCGACGCGATCGGGCTGACCGTCATGACGCGCACGGCAACCGGTGCCCGTCTCGGCGCGGGCGGCGTGCCGCTGCTCGACCTCGAACGGCGTGACGGCGCGGCGCGCGATGCACGAAACGCCGCCGGCCTTTATCACACCGCGTTCCTGATGCCGACGCGCAAGGACCTCGCGCGCTGGCTGGTGCACGCGGCGGCGAACAGGATTCCGCTGAGCGGTTTCGCTGATCACCTCGTCAGCGAGTCCGTCTATCTCGACGATCCCGAGGGCAACGGTATCGAGGTCTATGCCGACCGCGCGCCCGAACTCTGGCAATGGAACGCAGGCACCGTCACGATGGCGACCGACCCGCTCGACATCGACGGCCTGCTGGCGCTGACCAATACCCGCACGACCAGTTATGCCAGAGCGCCGGACGGCCTTCGCATCGGCCACATGCATCTTCGCGTCGGCGACCTCGAACAGGCGGATCGCTTCTATGGCGGTGCCATCGGCTTCGATCCGACGCGCAAACGTACCGGCGCCGCGTTCCTGTCCTCGGGGCGTTATCACCATCACCTCGGCATCAACGTCTGGCAAAGCCAGGGCGCCGGACGGCGCGACGACACGGCCACCGGCTTGGCATGGTTCTCGCTGGAGATCGCGACGCAGGATATCCTGCAGGCGCAGGAGCAGCGCTTGCGGCAAGCGGGCGCACCCGCCGTGGTAATCACCGACGGCATCGAGACCGCGGACCCCTGGGGTACGAAGGTGAGACTGATAAAGGTTTGACCGGCCTGACAACAGATCGGTTAACCCACGCCATGTAAGGCGCAACGCTGCGCCGAGAGGAAGAGTTGAATGAACTTACCGATGAGCTGGGATGAATGGGCGGAGCATGACGGCGTCGCGCTCGCCGCGCGGGTCAGCAAGGGCGAATTGACCGCCGCCGAGTTGGCGGCGCAGGCCGCGGCCGGCATTGCCAAGGTCGATCCGGCGCTGTCGGGCGTGGTCGAGGTGTTCGAGGATGCGGTCGCCGATCCGGCCCTTGACGGCACCAATCTCGACGGTCCCTTCGCCGGCCTGCCGTTCCTGATGAAGGATCTGGGCCCCACCATGAAGGGCCGCCTGCAGGAAATGGGCTCGCGCATCATGCGCGGCAATCGCGCCACCGCCGATACGTTCATGACCAGGAAGATGCGCGGCGCCGGCCTCAACCTGATCGGGCGCACCACCACGCCGGAATTCGGGGTCTGCAGTTCGGCGGAAAATCCCGCCGTCTACATCACGCGCAACCCCTGGAATACCGACTACACCACCTGCGGATCGTCGGCCGGCAGCGCCGCCATGGTCGCCGCCGGCGCGGTGCCGATCGCGCACGCGACCGATGGCGGCGGCTCGATCCGGATCCCTGCAGGCGTCAACGGCAATATCGGCCTGAAGGTCTCGCGCGGCGTGTTCTCGCTGTCGCCGCTTCTGTCCGACCTCAGCGGGCTGGTCTCCATTCAGGGCTGCCAGTCGCGCACGGTGCGCGACACGGCAGCGTTCGTCGATGCCTGCCGTGGCCCCGCGCCCGGCGAATTCATGCCGTTCTGGAGTCCGCCGGAGCCTTACACGAGGATGATCGCGCGCGACCCGGGCAAGCTGAAAATCGCGCTCTCGCACCAGTGGGGCGACTACCAGGCGACACCGCACATCGCGGCTGAACTGGAAAAGGCCGGGCGATTCCTCGAGGGCCTCGGCCACCAGGTCGACTACGCCCTGCCCGCGCTGGATTTTCGAGAAGCCTTTGCGGCGCAGACCACCTGCTACATCAGCAATTTTGCCGTCGTCATCGGCAACATGCTGACGGCGCGCGGGCTGGAACGGCCGCCGGAAGATCTGATCGAGCCGATCAACATCAGGATCTGGGAGCACGGGCGGAACACGAGCTATGCGGAGCGGGCACGGATGCAGGCGGTGTTCAATACGACATCGCGCGGCTTCGGCGCCTTCTTCGAGGATTGGGATATCATCCTGACGCCCATCACGGCGCTGCCGACGCCGAAGGTCGGCACGACGGAGTACCTGACCATCAGCGACAACCCGGATGTGCTCGACTGGTTCGGCAATCTCTGGCGCAATTTTGCCTTCACGCCGCTCGCCAACCTCTGCGGCATCCCGGCGATCTCGCTGCCGCTCGCCACCCACGAGCATGGCCTGCCGCTCGGCATCCAGGCGATCGCCAAACAGGCCAATGACGGGCTGCTGTTGCAACTGGCCGCGCAGATCGAGCGCGCGATCGGCGGCAAGTGGAATGCGGGCGAGAGGCCCGGCATGCATGTGACGAACGAGGCGACTTCGGGCCAGTGAGGCCCGCGCCAAGTCAGGTGCCTATCATCATTTCTTCTTGCCGGAACCCAAGGTCGGCTGCCAGCCGGCGCCTGCGCCCTTCTGGCTTGGGGCTGCGGCAATCACCTTGATCTTGTCCTTCTTGGGCTTCTTGGTTTCCCGATTGCTTCTTTGCTCGCCCTTGGCCATGTCGATCTCCTGGGTTGATGGTGACGTCGGAATTAGATGCATAGCGGGCCGGATATCGTCGTCCACTAGAGGCGAGGCCCGTCCAGATCATACTTGACCTTGAACATCGTGACGAGAGCGAGCGTGCGGGAGCGATAGAAATTATCGCCCTCCGACGTTGGCCGACTGATGCTTGCGTTCCATCCGTAAGCATCGTCGAACACAAACATGGTCATCCCCGACGGCCAGGGACCATGGAGGGTCCTTGCCCGTTCGACGATCATATCCCGAAGCTCGTCGGCGCTTCTGAAAGGCCTGGCGTTCATGGTTTGCCTCGTAGCTCGCGTGAGCGCTCCGCCATTCTTCGAACAGATCGAACTCATCGGATAACAGGATCCGCCCCCCGTGGCGTGGATATCATCACATCCAAATAGCCGTCCTGCAAAGGCTCCTTTGCCTTCTTCACAGCGGCACCCGCCTGCGTCCCGGGAATAGCGAGCGTAAAAACGCCACAGGACAATCGTGAGCCCCATCCTTGGCAGGACGCCCCTACACTAACCTGTCTCAGTGTCAGAGCAATGCTATGGACGGGTGACTGACACAATCTCGTCGCACCTCACTCAAAGGCCGATGGTAGCTCACCCTTGCGGAAGATGACCGTCGGCTCGTCATCATAGTCTCCCATCTCAGGGTCGCCGGTGGAGGAAAAGGCAACAACCCCCAGCTTGTTCAGGGCCAGCCGCTCCGCGGTGCGAAGCGCGCCCGTTTCCGTTTTGCAGGCAATCGGAGCGTCGGCTTTCAGGTTTCCTCCCCGGCCGGCATTGAATGCCTGAACGAAGTAGCTTGTTTCGCGAGCCATAGCGCTCTCCCTTGAAGATGCGGGCCGCACCGCGCGACTTCGGATTCAGGACATCGACCGCATCAGCGCGGAAATGCTGATTGTTGCAAAGTTGGAATACGTGTCGGAAACGGCGTAGGGCAAAATCAGCTGATCATTGTGCGTCATCGCCCCGCAGGTATAGACCACGTTGGGAACGTAACCTTCGCGTTCTGATGGTTCGGGTCGCAACAGCGGCTCACTCGACCGCGCCAGCACCCTGGAGGGGTCGCGCTTATCAAGCAGTGCCGCGCCGATCGAGTATTTCCGGACCGGGCCGACGCCATGCGTCAGCATCAACCAGCCCTCATCCAGTTCGATCGGTGAGCCGCAGTTGCCGATCTGCACGAACTCCCAGGGAAATTGCGGCTTCAGGATCGCCTGGCCACCTTCCCATCTGTAAAGGTCGTCGGAATAGATCAGATAAAGGTTCTCGTTATCCTGCCGCGCGATCATGGCGTACTTGCCGTCGATTTTGCGCGGGAACAGCGCCATGCCCTTGTTGCGCGCGGCCGCGCCGTGCAGCGGCGTCATTCGAAACGAGAGGAAGTCGCTGGTCTCGATCAGTTCCGACCGGATCGCGGTGCCCTTGTAGGCGGTATAGGTGGCGTAATAGGTCGTCCGACCGCCATCGCTGAACTGGACGAACCGCGCGTCTTCTATGCCATTCGATTGCGATTCCGTTACCGGAAAGATCACGCGCTCGCTGACATCCTGCTCCGGTTGAAAGATGACCTCGACCTCGTCGCCGATCGGTCCGGCCGTCCGATGCTTGATCCGGGGACTCGTAGCGAGCCGGGCCGTCGGATCGACTGTAATGCTGCCGTCCGCTGCGATGGCGCCGCAACGAAACGTCAGCGATGAGACATGCCCCTCGCCCACCGCACGGAGGCTCAGAATGAAACGCAGGCTGCCGTTCGGGACTTCCGACTGGTCGGGGTGCGGCACGATGCTTGGATTGAATAGCGCCGACGCTTCAAACGAATATTCGTGCAGGAAGTAGGCGCCGATGAGCTGGCGCTGCACTTCGGAAAACGTGGAATGCGCCAGCAGCGCCTCCTCCATTTCGTCAGCACGCAGTTCGAACGTCTTCAGCAGGTTGCGGTGGCGGCCCTGGAAATTCTCCAGCACGTCGGCCAGCTGGTCGGCCGCGGCCTTCGAATCGAGATTGAGAACGCGCTCGACGATATTATTGGCGCGCGTCTTGTCGGTCGGGTTGAGATCGCGCGGCTCGGTCGCGGGCTTGAACGGGCGCACGATCACGCGCGCGGGATCGGGACGCAGATAGAGTGCCTGCCGATTGAGAAAGGTGGCTTGTAACAAGGTGCCCTCAGTTCGCGTTTGCGTGAGTGGACGCTTAACTCAAGCGCCGATGGCGCGAAGCGCCACGGGATTCATCGGGTTTACATTGACGCGCGCAAGTTGGCGCATCTCGGCAAGCGCCAGCAGATAGGACACTACAGACTCGCCGCCGCGATTTTCATTGGCGCGATCGGGATGCAATCCATCGCGACAGCTGCCGGTCTCGGAATCGACGAGCGCAACCGACAGGTCGTTGCCGCCGAAGAACCAGAAGAAAACCCTGGTCGCGGTCGCCTTCCATTCGGCATCGCCGTCCGCGCGCCACGCGATCAGGCACGCCGCAATCGTGGCGGTGGCTTCCACAGGCTGCTGATCGAAGGCCCCAGGCGGCTTTCGAAGTTCGCCGAAGCTGGTCGTACCCACCGGGCGGAAATGCCCAGTCGGCGCCGTTTGTCGTGTCATCAACCAACGCAGGGTTCTCAGACCAGCATCGACATAGGCGGGCGTTTGGGTTGCGAGGCCGGTCGCGATCAGA